>JANXAP010000013.1 GCA_025062275.1 Dehalococcoidia bacterium | reverse complement strand
TCCATGCTCATTGCCCGCACCATGCCGCCGGCCATCGACCCGGTGGTGGACCTGCACTGATCGGGAGGCGGGGGCGCCCGGGGACTACCCAGGGCGCCCCCAGTCTCGTTTCGGGGGTGAGTTGGCAATGGACACCGACAGCCGCATAGAGGCCCTGGAGGAGGAGCTGAGGCTCCTCAAGGCCGAGGTCAAGAGCGTCCTGCTGGACATAAGGGAGGTGGTCCTCTCGCGCACCAACCCGTTGACGCTGGACCTGTCCCCGCCGTCGGAGGAGGCCGTTGCCCCTCCCGACGGCTACGAGGCCCCGGCGCTGGGGGAGGGCTCCCGGGAGGAGACGCCCGCCCCGGAGGCTGCGGAGGAGGCGGCAGAGGCGCCCAGCCTGGAGCCAGAGCCACAGCCGGCCGCTGCCCGCGAGGAGCGGGCCACGGGGACGCCGCCCCTGGAGGACCCGCCCCTCCGCTGGCAGCCGCCGCCCCTGGCGGGAGGCGACTTCGTGGCCTGGCTGGCCAGCTCCCTGCGCGAGCTGGGCCCCCAGCGCCTGGGGCATCTCCTGGCTATGTACCGCCTGGTGAAGCCCTTGCCGGCCAACATGAGCCTGGCCCTGGGGCATCTTCAGGAGCTGCTGGCCAGCAGCGACGAGCCGGAGCCTTACTGGCTCAGGTCCCTGGTGGAGCTGGACAACCTCGCCCGCTAGCCCGCACCGGCCATGGACAAGGTCTTGGTGACGGTGCTGCTGGTGGTGGCAGGCATCGTCTCCGCTGCCATCGTCGCCAACACCGTCCTGCCAGCGGTGCAGAGGGCGGGGGGCGATGTCATCTCCGTCAGCGACGCCGTCAGCGACCGCATCCGCACCGACGCCCGCATCATCGAGACGGCGGCGGCAGCCGCCTCCACGACGGTGCAGGTCTGGGTCAAGAACGTCGGGTCCGTCACCATCGCCAACCTGGAGCGGATGGACGTCTTCTTCGGGCCGGTGGGCAGCTTCGAGCGCGTCCCGCCCTGCTCCCAGACGGGCAACGTGGCCCCCTGCTGGGATATCGCCATAGAGAACGACACCCGCTGGTCGCCCTATGCCACTGCTCGGGTGGAGATCGAGCTGGACGCGGGCCTGACCAGCGGCCAGGACTACATCGTCACCATCGTCCTGCCCAATGGGGTGCCCATCAGCACCACCTTCTCGGTGTAGGCCATGGAGCACACCATTCCTGCCCTCATAGTGGCCGCCGCCGTCCTGGTGGGCGCCCTGGTGATGACCGGCGTCACCACCGGGGCAGTGGAGCGGGTGGACCGCTCCTGGCGGGACATGCTGGCGGTGGCCGAGGAGCGGGTGGGCAGCGCCCTGGAGCAGGTGAGCACCAGCCTTTCGCCCGATGGCACCCAGGTTACCGTGCTGCTGAAGAACGCCGGTCGGGTGGCTATCGTCGACCCCCGCCTGATGGACGTCATCATCAGCTATCGCGACAGCGGTGGACAGCGCCACAGCCTGTGGCTGCCCTACGCCGATGGCCCCCTGCAGGACAACACCTGGCAGGTGGCCGCCATCAGTAACGATCGGCGCAACCCAGGCATCTTAGACCCAGGGGAGACCATGCAGGTGGTGGTGCAGGTGTCCCCGGCCATCGACACGAGCAACAACGACCGCTGGCTGGTGCTGGCCCTGTCCAGCGGCCTCAGCTACACCATCTATTTCTGAGGAGCGAGGGCCATGGTAGCAGAGCCGCTGCTTTCGCCTGACGAAGAGGAGGAGGAAGAGGAGCGCAAGGAGCGCCTCATCTCTCCGGGCCTGCTGGAGATGGAGAAGCGCCTGGGGGGAGGGCTGCCGCCCGCCTCTCTCACCTTGATAGAGGGGGACCCCGACGCTGGCAAGAGCGTCTTCACCTTGCAGCTGGTCTACGGGGCCTTGAAGCAAGGCTACCGCTGCGCCGTCTTCGTGTCGGAGGCGACGGCGCGAGAGGTGCTGGAGCAGATGGACGGCTTCGGCATGCCTCTCTCCGATTATTACCTGTTGCGCCGGCTGGCCCTGTTCGACGCCGATTTCCAGGGGGACCGCCAACGGGCGGAGGCGCTGCTGTCGCGGGTGCTGCGCTACATGGCCGTCTGCCAGGACTACGAGCTGTTCGTGGTGGACTCCATCACGCCCCTGATCTTCAACTTCGACGAGTGGTACGTGCTGTCCTTCCTGGCCAAGTGCAAGGAACTGGCGGACATGGGGCGGACCATCATCGTCACCCTCCATTCCTACGCCATGAACGAGTCGTTGCGTCTGCGGGCCAATTCGATAGTGGACGCCCATCTGCGGCTGCGCATCGAGGAGCTGGGCAACCAGCTGGTGCGCACCCTGGAGGTGGTGAAGGTGCGGGGGGCGGTGCGCACCGTGGACAACACCGTCAGCTTCACCGTCGAACCGGGGGTAGGGATCAAGAGCGTGCCCATAACTCGTGCCAAGGCCTAAGAGGGTGAGAGCATGCCGGCGACACGCCTCCCCTTCGAGCTGAAGGCGTGGCAGGGGGAAGGCCACCAGGAGGCGGCCTGCCCCGTTTGCCGTGCGCTGCCCGAGCCCCTGCGCAGCGAGGCCGCCTCTCACCCCTACCTGCTCCGCTACCTGCACTCCCTGCCCGTGGAGGAGTGCGGCATCCCCCAGTTCCACCAGCGACTGGAGCGAAAGATGGGGGAGACGGGCCTGCCCAACGTCCTTTACCCCATCGGCAACGGCATCTTCATCCATATCCTGGGCGACCCCCAGGACGCCCGAAACTTCTACATCCCCATCGAGCCGGTGATGGAGATGGACGAGATGCGGCCCCTCCTGGAGGCGCTGGAGGACAGGCTGGTGGACGTGGTCACCAAGCTGCCTCACGCCCAGACCCTGGAGGACCGCCGGCAGGTCCTGGAGGAGGCCATGCGGCGGGTGGTGGTCCTCAACGGGCACCGCCCGCACAACGGCAATGGTCGCCATTCCCTCAACGGCAACGGCCGCCATTCCCTGAATGGCAATGGTCGCCTCCGCTTGCTGGGGGGCAACAACCACAAGCTGCACCTGCGAGCGGAGGAGTTCGAGGCCCTGCGCTATCTGGTGCTGCGAGACAAGGTGGGGCTGGGGGTGCTGCAGCCCTTCATACTGGACCCCTACATCGAGGACGTGAGCTGCAGCGGCCTGGGGCCCATCTTCATCGAGCACAAGATATTCAAGGCCCTCAAGTCGGCCATCGCCTTCGAGGAGGAGGCGGACCTGGACACCTTCCTGAGGCGCTTGTCGGAGCGCATCGGCAAGCCGGTGACCCACCGTCGGCCCATCGTGGACGCCACCCTACCCGACGGCTCCCGAATCAACATCGTCTACGGCTCGGAGGTCTCCAAGCGGGGCAGCAACTTCACCATTCGTAAGTTCGCCACCAAGCCTATGAGCGTGCTGGACCTGGCGGAGGGGGGCAGCCTGGACTACCGCATTCTGGCCTACCTCTCCATCGTGCTGGAGGAGGGGATGAACCTGTTCGTCTCGGGGGAGACGGCCTCCGGCAAGACTACCCTCCTCAACGCCATCACCACCTTCATCCCCCCCGAGTTCAAGATCGTGACCATCGAGGACACCCCCGAGCTGCAGGTGCCCCACCCCAACTGGACGAGGGAAGTGGTGAGGGGCACCGGCGAAGAGGGGGCGGCGGTGAGCATGTTCGACCTGCTGAAGGCAGCCCTGCGCCAGCGCCCCAACGCCATTCTGGTGGGCGAGATCCGAGGCGAGGAGGGCAACATCGCCTTCCAGGCCATGCAGACGGGCCACCAGGTGATGGCCACCTTCCACGCCGCCACGGTGGAGAAGCTGATCCAGCGTATCACCGCGCCCCCCATCAACGTGCCCAAGACCTACGTCGACAACCTGAACGTGGTGGTCATCACCAGCGCCGTACGGCTGAAGACCGGCAAACTGGCGCGCCGGGTGCTCTCGGTCAGCGAGGTGCTGGGCTACGATCCGGCCACCGAGTCCTTCGCCTTCGCTGAGATATTCCATTGGGACCCGGTCTACGACCGCTTCGAGTTCACCGGCTACATGAACAGCTACCTGCTGGAGAACAAGATCGCCGTCCGCCGCGGTCTCCCCGCCAGCAAGCGGCGGGAGATGTACCTGGAGCTGGAGAAACGGGCGCGGCTGCTGCAGGAGCTGCACCGCAAGGGGGTAAAGGACTTCCATGATCTCTATCAGGTCCTGGCCAAGGCGCGTCGGCAAGGCCTCTTCTAGGGCTGAGGGGGCCGCCCGCAGCCAGGCCCTTCCCAACTCGCGGTCGCTGCTGTTCAACGCCAGCGCCTACCGCTATGACCTGGTGAGCCTGTTCACTCACCTGGCGGCGGTAGCCACGGCCAACGTCACCCGCGACCAGCTCTTCCAGATTGCGGCTTCCCTGGGTTACCGTGCGTCGCCCTTTTTCGGCCAGGTGCTGGCGCTGGTGCGGGGCCTTTCCTACGATTTCGCCCACGCCTGTCACCGCATCTCCAGTCGGGCCAGCGAGGAGACCATACGTGCCATCCTGCTGCGCTTCGGCAACTCCCTGGCCTCGGGCGAGCCCGAGGCGGCCTTCCTGCACCGGGAGCTTCGGGTCATAACCGATGACTACGTCAACGAATACGAGCGCGACCTGGAGTCGCTGCGCAAGTGGACCGACGCCTTTGTAGCCCTGGAGGCAGCGGCCATCATGATAGTGCTGGTGGCGGTGGTCTCCAACATGATCTACCACCTGGGCAACTTCTTCCTGGTGGCCACCGAAATGATAGTCCTGGTGGTGGGGCTGCTGGGCGCGTGGCTCATCTGGCGGGTGGCCCCCGCCGACCCGATGCTGCAGAAGCTGTCCGATGCCACCCACTCCCAGAAGCTGCTCAGGTCCATGGCCACGGTCTTCCTGCCGGCAGCGGTGATAGGTGGCATCGCGGTCTACGTGGTCACCCAGCACTTCGGCATGGCCATAACGGCGGCGGCCATCATGCTGGCGCCCCCTGGCCTCTACACCTTCCTGGAGGAGCGGAAGGTCAACGATCGCGACCGTGACATCGCCGACTTCGTGCGCTCCCTAGGCAGCGTGACGGCCGCCCGCGGCACCACCGTCACCGACAGCCTGAAGCACGTGGACCGTCGCTCCATCGGCTCCCTGGAGCCGGAACTCAAGCGGCTGTTGCAGCGCCTGGAGGCAGGGGTGGAGACGGGTCGGGCCTGGGCGCGCTTCGTGGCCGAGACCAGCAGCGACCTGGTGAAGAGGGTGGTGGGTGCCTTCTGGGATGCCGTGCGACTGGGGGGCGACCCGGCCCGTGCCGGCAGCCTGGCCGCCGACCTGGGCCTGCAGACCTACCTTCTCCGCTCCAAACGCAGATTGGTGGCCTCCACCTTCCACTTCATGATCGTGCCGCTGCACGGCGTGCTGGTGGCCCTGCTGCTTTTCGTGAACGAGGTGGTGGCCCGCTTTAACGCCCAGCTGGTGCGTGCCCAGGCCACCCTCACCAGCGATGTCCCGACGGGCATCCGTCCCCAGGACCTGGGCATCCCCACCGGTCTGGCCTTTCAGGAGATGGATGCCAAGCTGCTGCAGACGACGGCCGTCATCGTGGCCGTGGGCCTCACCGTCATCAACACCTGGACCAGTCAGGCGGCAGCAGGCGGAAGCAAGCTCAAGCTGGCCCTCTTCACCTCCTTGAACCTGGCCGCCACCGGGCTGGCCCTGGTCATCATGCCCCTCCTGGGCCAGCTACTCTTCGCCCTGGGGTTGCCGACGCCATGAGGCAGGCGATGATGCCGGTCTCCGTTCTGGTCTCCATGCCCTTGGCCATCAAGGCAACCAGGGTGGTCTTGGCGGCCATCACTGCCCTGGTGGTCGTGGGCGCTGTGGCGGCGGGCCTGCCTCGTGCCCTCGGTCTGCGGACAGAGGCCCTGGGGCAGCGCCTGGTGCTGGCCGAGCCCGTCTCCCAGGCCCTGCCGGGGGATGAAGTCCTGTTCACCGACGAAAGCGGCTCTACCGACATTTACCACGTGTTGGGGCTGCAGCGCAGCGGCAGCCGCCAGACGCTGATCCTGGCCGGGGAGGACGGGAAGCCTCTACCCACCCCCGTTGCGGTGTCGGGCGAGGTGCTGGTGGTGCGGAGCACCGTCCCGCTGCTGGGCTACGGTCACCGCCTGATGAACGGCTGGGCTGGCCGGACCTTCTCCCTGCTGGTGCTGGCAGGAGCCTTGGTCTGGCTCTATCGCCTGGCCATGGACGTGGTCGCTCCGGCCTCCGGCGGCCTGCGGGCGGCCGGCCTCACCTGGCAGGGAGCACATCGCGGCATCCAAGCGCTGGAGACGCTGGCCTCGGCCTTGCGACATGAAGTGACGTCCCTGGGCCAAAGGCTGAAGCAGAAACAGGAGGGAGAGATGCACAGGGAGAAGCCGCAGGCGGACGGCAAAAGGACGGGAAAGGCGCGAAGCCAGCACGAAGACGAAGAGCAGTCCCAGGACCCCGCTCAGCAGCCCGAGGCCCAGCCCGGACCGGAGGCCGCGGCTGCTCCTTCCCTCCAGGTTCCGGCCAACGGCGATGGCCCATCCGACGTCCTGGAGCAGTGGCCATCCTTAGGCACCGCGGAAGGCGAAGAGGAGTCTGGGGAGGCTGCCGCCTCCGCTTTTGCCCAGGCTTCTCAGGCGGGAACCGATGGCGAGGGCGGGCAGGAGGAATCTCCCCTGGACAGCGACCTGATGGCTATCTTCCAGAAGGTGGCCAGCCAGGTGCGGGAGCGGACCCTGGCCGCTGAGGTGGAGGACGTCCCCCTGTCCGAGCTGCTGGAGGAGCTGCGGGCCGTTCGTCAGCGCCTGCGGGCCTAGCTCTCCCGCCGCCGTTGTTGCCCTTGTGGGGGGAGGCCCCGGGGGCTAAAATGCCACCACAGGTTGCTTGCGGAGGTGCCAGCATGGTGAGCGTGGTGGGAGACCTGCGGCCCCAGGACGACTACACCCATGCCCCCGGCCCGGAGCCCAACTTCAACGAGTCGGCCTACTACAACTTCTTCGACAACTCCCAGCGTCTGGGCGGCTTCATGCGCATCGGCAACCGGGTCAACGAGGGCTACGCCGAGGTGACCCTTTGCCTGTATCTGCCCGACGGCAGCGTCCTCTTCAACTTCAAGCGGCCCGAGATCAGCAGCAATGAGGCCTTTGACGCCGGCGGCATGTCCTTCCAGGTGCTGGAGCCTTTCGTCCGTCACCGCACCACCTACAGGGGCCATGCCGTGCACCTGACGGACCCCATGGCCCTGGTGGACCCCGGCCAGGCCTTCCGTCATAACCCCTGGCGGGAGGTGGAGCTGGAGCTCGAGCACGTGGCCATAGGCCCCGTGTACGGCACCACCCAGGGAGAACAGCCCGAGGCCGATCCCGAGCGCTCCTTTGCCCGCGCCCACTTCGAACAGCATATGCAGGTGCGAGGTGCCCTGAGGGTGGACGGTCATAACTACCGGCTGGATGCCCTCGGCCTGCGCGACCACTCCTGGGGCCCCCGCTACTGGCAGGCCATTCCCTGGTACCGCTGGCTCACCTGCTCCTTCAGCCCCAGCTTTGGCTTCATGGTCAACGTCACCGGCCGCCCCGATGGCACCACCACTGCCTATGCTGTGGTGGTGGAAGGGCCAGAGCGGCTGCGGCAGACTCGGCAGGTGCACCTGGAGGCCGATATCGACCCCGAGACGCGACGCCACCGCTCCATGCGGGCGGTGCTGGAGCTGGAGGGCGAACGGCTGATCATCGAGGGGCGCGTGGTGGGCTACGCGCCCCTGCGCAACCGTCGTGCTGGCCACGTCACCCACATCGGCGAGGGGATGACCGAATACCGCTGCGGCGACGCCGTGGGGCTGGGCATCTCCGAGTTTCTGGACCAGGTCCAGTAGCTGCTAGCCGGAGCGACGGCGCAGGCGCCAGGCGGCCGCCAGGCCGCCAGCCACCAGGGCTGCACCCGCCCCGGTTATGGCTGCCGGCCAGGGAAAGCCCCTGCTCCGCTCTGTTGCCGGCGAAGGGGGCGGCTCGCCTCCGCCAGCGGCGGTCTCGTCCACGGCTACCGTTCCGTCGGTGACGGGCTCCGGCGCGGCTTCTACCGGCGCAGCGGGAGGGGTGGCGACCGGCTGGGCAGGGGCGACGATGGGCGTGGGCTGTGGCCGGAGGCCGCCCCCGTCGCTGCTGGCTGCCCCCGTCAGCTCGCGATAGGCGTAGTAGGCCGGCTTGGGAGCGAGCTGGCTGTCCAGCAGTCCGTGGCTGATGAAGTTGCCGCCCGATAGCTGGGCGTCGGTCAGGGAGAACCAGAAGACCTTCTGGGCGCCCAGCTGCAAAAGGTAGGGCAGCATGTCGCGCACGTAGCGGGCCTGCCCTTCAGGCCCCCGGTACTGGGGCGGGTCCTGGGGCCGCGACTCGCTGGTGGCGCCCACCTCCGTCACCCATATTGGCTTGTCCCCGGCGCCCACCTTCTCCAGTTCGCCCCGCACGTAGAGAAAGCGCTGGCGGGCCGTGTCCCTGCTGCCGTACTGGTGGAAGGCGGCGATATCAAAGTAGCGGGCGGCCGGATAGGTGGGGTCGCGCAGGATACGGGGGAAGAAGTCCTCGTTGAGCACGCCCGGACTCCCGCCCAGGGACAGTCCACCGATGACCACCCGTGCTTGGGGATCGGCCCGCTTCACGTTCTGGTAGGCCACCGCCAGCAGGCGGGCGAACTCGGCCTCGCTGGCCCGCCAGAACCCGAAAGGACCCTCGCCGCCCAGGTCGGGCTCGTTCCACACCTCCCAGTAGCGCACCTGGCCCCGGTAGCGGGAGACAGTCTGATAGACATAGCGGCCCCAGGCCTCATAGTCCCTGGGAGGGTAACGCTCCCGGTCCACGGCGCGGGTCACCTCCGGCGGGGCGGAGGAGGCCCAGACGGCGGTGTAACCCAGGCTGCCCATGACCTCCAGGCCCAGGGAGCGGGCCTTGGCTACCAGGACGTCGTGGGTGGCCCAGTTGAAGCGCCCGGGCGTGCCCTCCACCCAGCTCCAGGGGAAGCCCATACGGATCCACACGATGCCTGCCCGGGCGGCCAGCTCCATGGCCCGCAGGGACGGAGTGGGGTCGCGAAGGTCAGCGACCCCCATGACCAGCACCGCGCCGTAGGGAGAGTCGGCCGCTGCCTCGGAGGAAGGCGGTGCCCCCGAGAGGAGGGCCGTGGACACGAGGGCCAGACCCAGCGCGATGCGCCCCATCGTCTCTCGACCATATAGACTCTCTGCTCAGGGCGGCATTACACCCATTGCAGGCCGATGGGGCCTCGCCTGTCTAGGCCCTAGGCCGCTCCAGCCAGCCCGGGTCGTTCACCTCCAGCTTGTGGCGGGTCAGCAGCTCGAGGTACGAGAGGAGGCGACGTCGGAAGGGCCCTTCCTGGTCGGCGTCGCCCTCGCGGATACGGCGGCAGACCTCGGCCACCCGTCGCTGGAGGGCCTCGCGGCGGGCCTGCTCGCCCGGGGGCATGGGCTCGGGGCCCAAGAGGTCGTCCAGGGCCTGCCACTGGGCCTGTATTTGGCCCTCGGCCAGCTGCAGCTCCCGCTGCACGATGCGCAGGGCATTGGCCGCCACCAGGGCATGAAAGCGCAGGGACCCTTCCAGTCGCGGTGCCGCCTCCTCTTGGAGGAAGCGCTCCACCTGTGCCAGCAGCTCCTGGACGGTGGGGCGGTCTTGCATCGCCTGTTCCTCTCCTCGCAGGTCTAGGCCCATGCTGGGGTGAGTCGGTGTCCCTGTCAAGGGCGCTGCGGGGGCTGACGCGGGCGGCGCCCGCGCCTAAAATGTGCTATCGGGGCCACCGTAGCTCAGCGGCAGAGCAGCGGTTTCGTAAACCGCGTGTCGTGGGTTCGAGTCCCACCGGTGGCTCCAGGACGCCCAGGCCCCACGGCGGCGACACACCCGCAGCGGTTTGCATCCCTCGTCCCTCCACGGTAGACTCTTCCTGAACACCATGACTGTTTCGCCATAGGAGCCGCATGAGCGACGACATCCTTCTCGAGGTCGACGATGGGGTGGCGGTGGTCACCATCAACCGGCCGCAGCGACTGAACTCGGTCACCAGGACGGCCGCCCACCAGCTGGCCCAGACCCTGTGGGGCCTACGGGACCGGGACGATGTGAAGGCGGTAGTGTTGACGGGTGCGGGCAAGGCCTTCTGCGCCGGCCTGGACCTTTCCTCGGAGGACGCCAGCTCGCCCGAACTCAGGGTGGAGGGCCGCCCCCGCTACGTGGTGCGCTCGCCCCTCTGGGGCTTCGGAGACGTCACCCGCGCCATAGTGGGCGTCGACAAGCCCGTCATCGCCGCCATCGCCGGCCCGGCGGTGGGGGCCGGGCTGGCCTTCGCCCTGGCTGCCGACCGTCGCATAGCCGACAGCACTGCCCGCCTCTCGGCCATCTTCGTGCGCCGCGGCCTCGCGCCCGACTGCGGTCTCTCCTACTTCCTGCCCCGCATCGTGGGGCTGCCCAAGGCCCTGTGGATGGTCACCACCGGCGTCCTCCTCGGCGCTCAGGAGGCCCTCGCCATGGGCCTGGTGGACGAAGTGGTGGAGGAGGGCCGCGCCCTGGAGGCCGCCCTGCGCTACGCCCGGCAGTTCGCCCGCGGCGCTTCGGTGGCGGTGGAGCTGGCCCGCCGCGCCATCTATAAGTCCCTCAGCTCCAACCTGGAGGAGATGCTCCTCTACGAGGAGTTCGCCGGTATGACCGCCGCCCAGACCGAGGACGCCAGGGAGGGGCTGGCTGCCTTCCTGGAGAAGAGGGAGCCCAACTTCCGCGGCCACTAGGGATCCCGAGGCCGTCGTTGACCGCCCGTCAGCCCTGGAAGGGGTTCAGCAGGTGCTGGCTCAGGTCGCCGAACAGCTCGCTGATGATGCGGCGACGCCTGAAACACCATTCGTCACCCCTGCGGGCGAACTCGTCCTCGTAACGCCCGGCGATGATGGGCTGTAGGGGCAGGCTGTCGGTCTGCTGGAAGACGACGAAGACTGACCGGGCGCTGGCCGTGCCCCTCGCCTCGTCCACCTCCACCACCACGTTGGCGGTGAGGTGCTTGGTCCTGGGAGTGCCGTCGGGGTATATGCGGACCCACTGGCGGTATAGGGCCTCCACCTCTTCGGCGCCGCGAGCCACATTGTCGCCCGAAACGATCTCGCCCTGGGCGAAGAGGGCGCCCACACCGTGCAGGTCGCCGGCGTCCAGCCGCGAAGCATACTCGTAGATGAGGCGCTCTATCTCCTCTCTGGCCCCCATGATGGCCTCCGTGCTGTCTCGGATTCGGTGCCCCGTGCGCGGTTCGGCCTAAAGCTAGGGCGGGCCTGCCCTGGTGTCAATGGCGCCGTTGCCAGCGGCCGGGGAAGGGCGTAAGCTCGTAGCAAAAAAGGAAAAAGCCGTGCGACGGGAGGCACGAGCCATGGCCGGTCCTTTGGAGGGCATCAAGGTGGTGGAGCTGGCCTTCTGGGTGGCGGGGCCTTCCTGCGCCGCCATCCTGGCCGACTGGGGCGCTGAGGTGATCAAGCTGGAGCCGCCCAACGGCGACCCCTTCCGGGGACTCTTCGCCAGTGCCCTGGGCTTGCCGGCGCCGGTGAACCCCCCGTTTGAGCAGGACAACCGCGGCAAGCGCAGCCTGGCCCTGGACCTGGGGCACGAGCAGGGCAGGCGCATCGCCTATCGGCTGCTGGAGAGGGCTGACGTCTTCGTGACCAACCTGCGGCCCCGTGCCCTCGCGGACCTGGGCCTCTCGTACGAGGAGCTTTCGGCCCTCAACCCGCGCCTGGTCTACTGCCACATCAGTGGCTACGGTACGGACCACGAGGAGCGGGACCGGGCCGCCTACGATGTGGGCGCCTTCTGGTCGCGGGGCGCTGTGGCTGCCATGCTCATGAGCAGCGATGGCCCGCCACCCCAGCAACGCGGCGGCATGGGCGACCACATGGCGGGGCAGAGCGCCGCCGGGGCCGTGGCCGCTGCCCTCTTCCACCGCGAGCGCACCGGCCGCGGCCAGAAGGTGAGCGTCTCCCTCATGCGCATCGGTGCCTACATGATGAGCTGGGATATCGCCCTGGCCTCTCGACTCGGGGCCGAGGTGAAGCCCTACGACCGCTTCCATCACCCCAATCCCCTCATCAACTGTTACCGGGCCGGGGACGGGCGCTGGTTCTGGCTCCTTCTGTTGCAGGCCGACCGCCACTGGCCCGACCTGTGTCGGGCTATCGGCCGCCCCGACCTGATGGAGGACCCCCGCTTCGCCAACATCGAGGCGCGGCGGCTCAACGCCCCCGAGCTGGTGGAGGAGCTGGACAGGATTTTCGCCCAGCGCACCCTGGCTGAGTGGGGGGAGGTCTTCGACCGCGAAGATGTATGGTGGGCGCCGGTCCAGGACGTCAACGACCTGGTGAAGGACCCCATGGCCGATAAGGCGGGCGTCTTCGTGCCCGTCCCAACCGGGGATGGCCAACAGCTGCGTCTGGTGGCCTCGCCAGCCGACTTCCACGGCACGCCCTGGCAGGTGACGCGCCCCGTCCCCGAGCTGGGCCAGCACACCGAGGAGGTGCTGCTGGAGCTGGGCTACGACTGGGAGCAGATCGTGGCCCTCAAGGAGGCGGGCGTCATCCCCTGACGCCGGCCTAACCGCGAGAGGCGAGGATGCGGCTCCCCTCGGCCTTCACGGCCGGGGCTACCTCCCGCGCCACCAGCTCCAGGGTGGGCAGGTCGGCGGGGGCCCGAGCGCCCAGCAGGAAGTCGCCCACCCCCAGGTGCACGTAGGGCAACAGCCGCTCGATGCACTGCTCCGGCGTGCCGATGATGAACCGACCTTGCAGCGCCTCGAGGGTGGTGCCCATAGCGCTGGCCAGCCGCTGGGCCCGCTCGCGGGCCTCGGCCTCGCTGGGGCGCAGGATAGCCGAGAAGACCAGCGACTTGCGGATGTCCTCCGGGTCGCGCCCCACCTCCCGACAGTGTTCGGCCAGCACCGCCAGCTTGTGCCGGTACGCCTCCAGAGGCATGAGGAAGGTGTTCCAGCCATCGGCCGACTCGGCCACCACCCGCAGGGTGAGCCTCTCGCCCTGGCCACCTACCCAGAGGGGTATGTGGGGCTGCTGGACCGGCTTGGGCTGGCAGAAGGCGTCCGTCAGGGTGTAGTAGCGCCCCTGGAAGGTGGTGCGCTCCTGCGTCCACAGGGACTTGATGATCTTCACCGCCTCGCCCAGCATGCGGATGCGGCGCCCCGTGCTGGGGAAGGGGATGCCGTACTGTCTGTGCTCCAGCTCGAACCAGGCCGCCCCCATGCCCAGCTCCAGGCGGCCTCGCGACACGTGGTCGATGGTGGCGGCCATGTTGGCCACTACCGCCGGATGGCGGTAGGTGTTGCCCACCACCAGGATGCCGCAGCGGATGCGGCTGGTCTGGGCAGCCAGGGCGCTCAGAAGGCTCAGCCCCTCCAGGCACGGCCCGGAGGGATCGGCCTGAATAGGGAGGAAGTGGTCGAAGACCGACGCCCAGTCGTAGCCCAGCTCCTCGGCCTTCCGCCAGAGGGCCAGGTAATCGTCGTACGTGGTGTTCTGGGGGCCAGCGTGGATGCCGAAGCGGACCTGCCCGGCGAAGATCTGCATGGGTGCCCTCCGGGCCTCAGTCCCTGGGCAGCCCCAGCCCCCTGCCGGCGATGACGTTGCGCTGGATCTCGGAGGTGCCCCCGGCGATGGTGCTGGCGACGCTGGTCAGGTAGGCCGCCTCGATGCGGCCCCGCAGGGGCGCCCACTTGGAGCGGGGCGCCAGCTGCCCGTAGAGGCCCAGTACCTTCATGCCCGTGTTGGCGATGCGCTGGCTCAGTTCCGAGGAGTAGAGCTTGGTGGCCGAGGCCTCGTAGTTGGGTATCAGGCCCCGGTTCTGCATGGTCACCACCCTGTAGGAGAGCAGAAGGGCCACCTCTGCCTCTACCCAGCGGTCGGCCAGCTCGTAGCGCAGGGAGGGCATCTGGGACAGTCGCTCGGGGCCCTGCCCGCGCTGCTCGCGCACGAACTCGATCAGGTCCTCGATGGTCTGCTGGTGCCCCACAGCCGCTCCGATGTTGGAGCGCTCGATGTCCAGCGTGGTGACGGCCATGTACCAGCCCCGGTTCTCTTCCCCGACCAGGTTCTTCACCGGCACCCGCACGTTGTCGAAGAAGACCTGGTTGAAGCCATACTGGCCCGCCATGTTGATGAGGGGCTTCACCGTCACCCCGGGATACGGGTTCCCCTTCTCGTCCTTCATGGGGACGATGATGTAGCTGATGCCCTTGTGCTTGGGCGCGTTGGGGTCGGTGCGGCAGAGGAGCAGCATGTAATGGGCCATGTGGGCGGCCGATGTCCATATCTTGTGGCCGTTGATGACGTACTCGTCGCCGTCGCGGACGGCCGAGGTCTGCAGGCTGGCCAGGTCGGAGCCGGCGTTGGGCTCCGAGAAGCCCTGGCACCAGATGTGCTCGCCCGAAAGGATCTTGGGCAGGTAGGTCTTCTTCTGCTCCTCGTTGCCGTAGATGATCAGGGTCGGGCCCACCACCGAGACCCCCAGGCCGCCCACCGGCGGCACCCGCGCCCGCGCCATCTCCAGGTTGTAGATGAACTGCTGCATGACGGTCATGCCGGCGCCGCCGTATTCCTTGGGCCAGGCGGGCGCCACCCAGCCGCGGGCGGCCAGCTTGCGCCGCCATTCGCGCAGGGGCTCTGGCTGCTCGCCGTAGCGGCCTGCCTCGGGCATGGTGCCCCGCAGGTCGCGGGGGAACTCCTTCTCGATGAACTCCCGCACCTCCTGGCGGAAGGCCTCCTCCTCGGGCGTGAAGCGAAAGTCCATGGCCGTCCTCCTTGCCTGCGACCTCGCTGCTCCCTGCTCGGCTCCCTCCCGGGCCTCAGTCCCTGGGCAGGCCTAGACCGCGAGTGGCGATGACGTTGCGCTGGATCTCGGAGGTGCCGCCCTCGATGGTGTTGGCCACCGAGCGCAGGTACATGAACTCGATACGGCCCCGCAGGGGCGCCCACTTCTGACCCCGCGCCAGCTGCCCGTAGAGGCCCAGCACCTTCATGCCCGTGTTGGCGATGCGCTGGTTCAGCTCCATCGAATAGAGCTTGGTGGCCGAGGCCTCGTAGTTGGGTATGAGGCCCCGGTTCTGCATGGTCACCACCCGGTACGAGAGGAGGAGCGAAATCTCCGTCTCCACCCAGCGCTCGGCCAGCTCGTAGCGCAGGGACGGGAGGAGGGAGACCCTCTCCTGGCCGCTGCCCCGCGCCTCCTGCACGAAGCGGATGAGGTCCTCCACGTTCTGCTGCTGGCCCACAGCTGAGCCGATGTTGGAGCGCTCGATGTCAAGGGTGCGGACGGCCATGTACCAGCCCTGGTTCTCCTCGCCCACCAGGTTCTTCACCGGCACCCGCACATTCTCGAAGAACACCTGGTTGAATTCGTGGGTACCGGCCATGTTCAGCAGCGGCTGCACGGTGACGCCCGGGTAGGGGTTCCCTTTCTCGTCCTTCATGGGGACGATGATGTAGCTCAGCCCCTTGTGCTTGGGCGCGTTGGGGTCGGTGCGGCAGAGGAGCAGCATGTAGTGGGCCAGATGGGCCACCGTGGTCCATATCTTCTGGCCGTTGATGACGTACTCGTCGCCGTCGCGCACGGCGGTGGTCTGCAGGCTGGCCAGGTCGGAGCCGGCGTTGGGCTCCGAGAAGCCCTGGCACCAGATGTGCTCGCCCGACAGGATCTTGGGCAGGTAGGTCTTCTTCTGCTCCTCGTTGCCGAAAAGGATCAGGGTCGGGCCCACCACGGCGATGCCCAGACCGGCCATGAACATGGGCGACGGCGCCCGCAGGCGGGCAGTCTCTAGGTTGTAGATGAACTGCTGCATGATGGTCATGCCGGCGCCGCCGTATTCCTTGGGCCAGGCGGGCGCCAGCCAGCCCTTCTCGGCCAGCTTGCGCCGCCACTGGACCATGGCCGGCAACCGCTCCAGAGGGTTGGCGTCGCCGCCCCGCAGCTCAGGGGGGCACTCCTGTTCGATGAACTGGCGAACTTCCTGACGGAAGGCCTCCTCCTCGGGCGTGAAGCGGAAGTCCATAACTCCTCCTAACGTCCCCCAGTCATAGGGCTTACCAATAGTTTCTGGGCAGCGCTAAGACCACGCCACAATGATAATGCCGCTTGCCGCACACGTCAACGTTAGCGGGGGCTGTCGGGAAGGGTGAGGCAGGGGATGAGTAAAGGGACGGCATCGGAAGGTGACGGGGGCTAGCCCCCGGTCTGTGGCTACGGAGGGCCAGGTCGCTCCAGCGGCCCCTGGCCCTGGACGGCCACTAGCCGTTTTTGCGAACAGCGGCCGCGAGCTATTGACAAGGGCTGGATGCGGTTGCTAAGGTAAACTTTGATGGTCGGGCCGACGCCCCGTCCGTTCCCCGATTTATGTCCCTGCCGTTTTGTTAGCCCAGTCGCGTAGCTGCCCAGCCTTGGGAGGAGTGTCCGCTTATGGTGGTGGCTAGAGCTGTGTCGCCCAACTCGCACCGTCTGCCCTCCATGTCCAAGTCCTACTCCCGCATACCCGATGTCCTGGAGCTTCCCGACCTGGTGCTCATACAGAAGCAGTCCTATCGCTGGTTCCTGGAGGAGGGTCTGCAGGAGCTGCTGGACGAGATCTCGCCCGTCCAGGACTACACCGGCGGGCGTCTGGAGCTGCGCTTCGAGAAGGAGATCTATCCCCGCGGCGACCCCATCGACGAGATGGTGGACGAGGTGCCCCTGCAGGATGTCTATGACGCCCAGGGGAACCTCATCGCCGCCCGTGGCCGGCCCCTCACACGCGAGCAGGCGCGGGCGCTGAAGGAGGCGGGCATCGAGTCGGTCTTCGTGCGCCCCTACCGTCTGGACCCGCCCAAGTTCAGCGAGGAGGAGTGCCGCGAGAAGGACCTCACCTACTCGGCGCCTCTCCGCCTCAACGTGCGCCTGGTGGTCAAGGAGACGGGAGAGATCAAGGAGCAGCAGATCTTCCTGGGGGAGATGCCCCTGATGACCCCTCGAGGCACCTTCATCGTCAACGGTGCCGAGCGGGTGGTGGTCTCCCAGCTGGTGCGTTCCCCCGGGGCCTACTTTACCCTGGAGCGTGACCAGACCACCGGCCGCCTGCTCTGCTACGCCAAGCTCATCCCTAACCGCGGGGCCTGGTTGGAATTCGAGACCACCTCCCGCGACGTTATCTACGTCAAGGTCGACAGGCGGCGTAAGCTGCCCGTCACCATCCTGCTGCGGGCCTGCTTCGAGAAGGAGGGCATCGACAACGAGGAGGCCCTGGGCACCAACGAGCAGCTCCTCGACCTCTTCGCCGACGTGGACACGGACCCCGTCCACCAGTACATCCGCGCCACCCTGGACAGGGACACCTCCTGCCGCAACAAGAGGGAGGCCATAGCCGAGTTCAGCAAGCGGATGCGGCCGGGCGACCCCACCACCCTGGAGAACGCCCGTCGGCTGCTGTACGACCTCTTCTTCAATCCGCGTCGCTACGACCTCAGCCGGGTGGGCCGCTACAAGCTTAACAAGCGGCTGGGACTGAACGAGGACCTGCGACAGCGGGTGCTCACCTTCCGCGACCTGGTGGCGGTCATCAAGGAGATGATCCGCCTCAATAACGGGCTGGGCCGGCCCGATGACATCGACCACCTGGGCAACCGGCGGGTGCGCACCGTGGGCGAGCTGATCCAGAACGCCCTGCGCATCGGCTTCCTGCGTATGGAGCGGGGCATCCGCGACCGCATGAGCATCACCGAGGTGGCCCAGGCTGCCCCGGCGGGCCTCATCAATGTGCGGCCGGTGCAGGCGGCCATCCGCGAGTTCTTCGGCAGCTCCCAGCTCTCCCAGTTCATGGACCAGACCAATCCCCTGGCGGAGCTGACCCACAAGCGGCGCCTCTCGGCCCTGGGGCCTGGGGGGCTGTCCCGCGACCGTGCCGGATTCGAGGTGCGGGACGTGCACCCCAGCCACTATGGCCGCATCTGCCCCATCGAGACGCCCGAGGGCCCCAACATCGGCCTCATCGGCTCCCTGGCCACCTACGGCCGGGTCAACGAATACGGCTTCATCGAGACGCCCTACCGTCGCGTCTACAAGGAGCTGCCGTGCGACTCCCCCCTCCTGGTGGGTCGCATCCTGAGGGAGGAGGTGCGCGGGGCCGACGGTCAGGTGGTCGCACCGGCCGGCGCCGAGGTTACGCCCGAGCTGGCCCAGCGCCTGGCCCAGCTCCCCAAGGGCACCCTCGTCAAGGTGCGCCCCTTCGTGTCCGACCAGGTGGAGTACCTCTCGGCCGATGCCGAAGAGGGCCACGTCATCGCCCAGGCCAACTCGCCCGTGGACGAGCGGGGCCACTTCCTGGAGGAGCGGCTGGAGGCCCGCAAGGGAGGCCACTTCATCTCCGCCCGCCCCGAGGAGGTGGACTACGTCGATCTGACGCCCAAGCAGACGGTGTCGGTGGCCGCCTCCCTCATCCCCTTCCTGGAGCACGATGACGCCGGCCGCGCCCTCATGGGCGCCAACATGCAGCGGCAGGCGGTGCCCCTGGTGCGGCCCGAGGCGCCCCTGGTGGCCACGGGCATGGAGAAAAGGGCCGCCTCCGACTCGGGCCAGATAGTGGTGGCCGAGGGCGATGGCTGGGTCAAGAGCGTCGTCGGCGACTCCATCACCGTGGTCTACGACGACGGCACCGAGAAGACCTACCGCCTGTTCAAGTTCCTGCGCTCCAACCAGGGCACCTGCCTCAACCAGCGGCCAGTGGTGCGCAAGGGCCAGCGGGTGCGCAAGGGCGACCCCCTGGCCGACTCCTGCTCCACCGACGGCGGCGAGCTGGCCCTGGGCCAGAACCTGCTGGTGGCCTTCATGGCCTGGGAGGGATACAACTTCGAGGACGCCATCATCATCTCCGAGGCGGTGGTGCGGGAGGACCGCTACACCTCCATCCACATCGAGGAATACGAGCTGGAGGCCCGCGACACCAAGCTGGGTCAGGAGGAGATCACCCGCGACATCCCCAACGTGGGGGAGGAGTCCCTGAAGGACCTGGACGAGTGGGGCGTGGTGCGCATCGGCGCCGAGGTGCGGGCCGGCGACATCCTGGTGGGCAAGATCACCCCCAAGGGCGAGACGGAGCTTTCGGCCGAGGAGAAGCTGTTGCGGGCCATCTTCGGCGAGAAGGCGCGAGAGGTGAAGGACACCTCCCTGCGCATGCCCCACGGCGAGTGGGGACGGGTCATCGACACCAGATTCTTCGCGCGCCCCGACCCGGGCCACGGCCAAGAGGGGCACCAGTGCCGCTGGCCCCCTTACGCCGAGATCACCGAGAACCTGTCGGTGGGGGTCAATGCCAAGGTGAGGGTGTTCGTGGCCCAGCGGCGCCCCATCACCGTGGGCGACAAGATGGCCGGCCGCCACGGCAACAAGGGCGTCATAGCCCGTATCCTGCCGGTGGAGGACATGCCCCACTTGCCTGACGGCACGCCGGTGGACATCATCCTCAACCCCATCGGCGTCCCCAGCCGCATGAACATCGGCCAGGTGCTGGAGACCCATCTGGGCTGGGCAGCCATGCGCCTGGGCTTCCGTGCCATCTCGCCGGTCTTCGACGGCGGCAATCCCCAGACCATCGAGGACGCCCTGTCCCGTGTCTGGCTGGTGGAGCAGGCCGGGGCGCTCCTTTCCCACCCCACCGACCAGCCCAACCCCGTGGGCGAGCGGGTGGACTACGAGCGGGCCTGCGCCTGGCTGCGGGAGCGAGGCTACGACCCCGACAAGGTCTTTTCCGACCAGCACGTGGGCGAGGCCAAGCGCGCTGCCCTGGAGCTGTGGCTGGAGCAGCAGGGCGAGCGGGACGTGCGGGGCCGCCCCCTGGCCGAGCTGGACGAGTTGGCCGAGCGCTTACTGCTGGAGCGGGGCGTAGCCGCGCCGACCTACGGCCGCCAGGTCCTCATCGATGGCCGCACCGGCGAGCCGTTCGACCAGCCGGTGACGGTGGGCTACATCTACATGATGAAGCTCATCCACCTGGTGGAGGACAAGATTCACGCCCGCTCCACCGGCCCCTACTCCCTCATCACCCAGCAGCCGCTGGGGGGCAAGGCCCAGTTCGGCGGCCAGCGCTTCGGCGAGATGGAGGTCTGGGCCTTGGAGGCCTACGGCGCCGCCCACACCCTGCAGGAGATGTTGACCATCAAGTCCGACGACGTGGTGGGGCGCCAGAAGGCCTACGAGGCCATCGTCAAGGGTGAGGATGTGCAGGAGCGGGGCGTGCCCGAGTCCTTCAAGGTGCTGATGCGGGAGCTTCAGAGCCTGTGCCTCTCGGTCCAGCCCTTGCGAGAGGAGGAGCCTGTGGCCCTGCCCGAGACGGCCACCGCCGATCTGCCCCGCCTGGGAATCGACCTGAGAGGCTTCGAGAAGGGGGAGGATCTCCTTGGCAACTGAGAACCAGGAGTTCAACGCCGTCCGCATCTCTCTGGCCTCGCCGGAGCAGATCCGTTCCTGGTCCTACGGCGAGGTGACCAAGCCCGAGACCATCAACTACCGCACCCTGCGGCCGGAGAAGGACGGCCTCTTCGATGAGAAGATCTTCGGCCCCACCAAGGACTTCGAGTGCTACTGCGGCAAGTACAAGCGCGTCCGCTACCGGGGCGTGGTGTGTGACAAGTGTGGCGTGGAGGTGACCCGCGCCCGAGTGCGCCGCGAGCGCATGGGCCACATCGAGCTGGCCGCTCCCGTGGCCCACATCTGGTTCGTGCGCGGCACCCCCAGCCGAATCGGCCTTCTCCTGCACATCTCGCCCCGCAACCTGGAGCGAGTCCTCTACTTCGCCCAGTACATCGTCACCAGGGTGGACGCCCAGGCCAAGGAACGGGCCATCGCCGACCTGAAGCGCAGGCTGGACGAGGAGCTGGCCCGGCTGGACGAGTCCTATCAGGGCCGCCTGGCCGAGCTGGAGCAGGCCCGTCAGGAGGCCCAGGCGGAGCTGGACTCCCTGCGACAGCAGGGGGCCGACGACGAGGCCCTGGCCGCCCGCCTGCAGCAGCTCCAGAAGGAGCTGGACGACCTTCAGGCCCGCTACCAGGAGGAGCGGGAGAAGGTGCGCCACCAGCTGGAGGAGCAGATCGACGAGCTGGGGGACCTGACGGACCCCGTGGCCGATGACCAGTGCACCTTCCTGACCGATACCGACTACCGCCGCCTCAGCGACAAGTACAGCGGCGTCTTCGAGGCGGCCATGGGCGCCGAGGCTATCCTGGACATCCTCCGCCGGCTGGACCTGGACCGGCTGGCCCAGAAGCTGCGGCGCGAGATCGCGAGCAGCACCGGCCAGCGGCGCAAGGTGGCCATCAAGCGGCTGAAGCTGGTGGAGAGCTTCCGCAAGAGCGGCAACAAGCCCGAGTGGATGATCATCACCGTGCTGCCGGTGCTGCCGCCCGACCTGCGGCCGATGGTGCAGCTGGACGGCGGCCGCTTCGCCACCAGCGACCTCAACGACCTTTATCGGCGGGTCATCAACCGCAACAACCGCCTCAAGCGGCTTCTGGAGCTGGGGGCGCCCGAGATCATCGTCCGCAACGAGAAGCGGATGCTGCAGGAGGCGGTGGACTCCCTCATCGACAACGGTCGGCGGGGTCGGCCGGTGCAGACGGCGGGCAATCACCGCCTCAAGAGCCTCTCGGACCTGCTGCGCGGCAAGCAGGGGCGCTTCCGCCAGAACCTCCTGGGCAAGCGAGTGGACTACTCGGGCCGCTCGGTCATCGTGGTGGGGCCGGAGCTGAAGCTGCACCAGTGTGGCCTTCCCAAGCGCATGGCCCTGGAGCTGTTCAAGCCGTTCGTCATGCGCGGGCTGGTGGAAAAGGGCCTGGCCCACAACATCAAGTCGGCCAAGCGCATGGTGGAGCGTGTCAGACCCGAGGTGTGGGACGTGCTGGAGGAGGCGGTGAAGGAGAGGCCGGTGCTGCTGAACCGCGCCCCCACCCTGCACCGTCTGGGCATTCAGGCCTTCGAGCCTGTCCTCATAGACGGCTCGGCCATCCAGCTCCACCCGCTGGTGTGCGCAGCCTTCAACGCCGACTTCGACGGCGACCAGATGGCCGTCCATGTCCCCCTCTCCCGGCGGGCGGTGGCTGAGGCGCGTCAGGTGATGCTCTCCAGCCACAACCTGCTCTTGCCGGCCAACGGAGAGCCGGTGGTCATCCCTACCCTGGAGATGGTGCTGGGCATCTACTACCTGACCCTGGAGAAGCCGGGCGCCCGCGGCGAGTTCCGGGAGGGCGTCTTCCCGCCCCAGGGGATCTACTCCAGCTTCGCCGAGGCCAAGCTGGCGTACGATATGGGCCACGTGGAGCTGCAGGCCCGCATCCTGGTGCGGGACCAGCGCACCGATGGCCAGATGGTGACCACCACCATCGGCCGCATCCTCTTCAACGAGGTGGTGCCGCCGGAGCTGGGCTTCCGCAACCAGGTGATGGACAAGAAGGCTATCAAGGACCTGGTAGCCGAGTGCTACCGCCGCCTGGGGGAGGCCGCCACCGCCGAGATGGTGGACCGGATGAAGGACCTGGGCTTCCGCTACGCCACCCGCTCCGGCATAACCATCGCCATGAACGACCTGAAGGTGCCGGAGGAGAAGGCTCGGCTCCTGGAAGAGGCCGACGCCCGCATCGCCGAGATCCAGAGCCAGTACGAGATGGGCCTCATTACCGAGGAGGAGCGCTATCAGCAGGCCGTCCAGGTGTGGCGGGAGACCAGCGACGAGATGCAGAAGCTCATCGAGCAGAACCTCTCCCGATACGGCGGCATTTATCTGATGGCCGTGTCCGGGGCCAAGGGTAACATCAGCCAGATCGCCCAGATGGCAGGCATGCGGGGCCTCATGTCGGACCCCTCTGGACGCATCATCGACCTGCCCATCCGCTCCAGCTTCCGCGAGGGGCTGACGGTGCTGGAATACTTCATCTCCACCCACGGTGCTCGCAAGGGCATGGCCGACACGGCCCTCCGCACTGCCGACTCGGGCTATCTGACCCGCCGCCTGGTGGACGTGGCCCAGGACGTCATCGTCCTGGAGGAGGACTGCGGCACCACTCAGGGCATCTGGCTGGGCTACCCCTCCGCGGAGCGGCTGGCCATTCAGAGCATGCGCGACCGTATCGTGGGTCGCCTGGCCGCCGCCGATGTGGTGGACGCGGAGACCGGCGAGGTGCTGGCTGTCCGCGGCCAGGAGATCGACGAGGAGGCCGCCCAGCGTATCGAGCAGGCTTCGGCCATAGTGGTCCTGGGGCGGCGCCTGGAGGGACAGGAGAAGCAGGTCTACGTCCGCTCGCCCCTCTCCTGTCAGGCCAAGCGGGGCATCTGTGCCAAGTGCTACGGACGCGACCTGGCCCGCGGCCGCCTGGTGGCTACGGGCGAGGCGGTGGGCATCATCGCCGCCCAGAGCATCGGCGAGCCCGGCACTCAGCTGACCATGCGCACCTTCCACACGGGCGGCGTGGCCGGCGAGGACATCACCACCGGCCTGCCTAGGGTGGAGGAGCTGTTCGAGGCGCGAGTGCCCAGGGGGGCCGCCGCCATGGCCGAGATCGATGGCGTCCTGGAGGTGGAGGACCGGGGCGACCACCGCCTGCTGAGGGTGGTCAGCACCGAGATCTATCGCGAGGAGTATGCCCTCCCCGAGGGCATGCAGGTGCTCGTCAGTGAGGGGCAGCAGGTGGAGGCGGGCCAGCTGCTGGCCCGGCTGCCCGAGGGCAGCGACGGCGATGGTCTGCCCGCCCCCTTGCAGTCCGAGGTGGTGGCCCGTAGCTCCGGCGTGGTGGAGCAGGTGGCGCCGGACCGCATAAGCGTCACCTACGAGGAGCGGGACCAGCGCGAGTACCTGGTGCCCCGCACCGCCCGCCTGAAGGTGCAGCCGGGCGAGTATGTTCGGGCCGGTCAACCCCTCACCGATGGCCCCCTCAACCCCCAGGACATCCTGCGGGTGCAGGGGCCCGAGGCTGTCCAGGCCTACCTGGTGGAGGAGATCCAAAAGGTCTACAGCTCCCAGGGCGTCAACATCAATGACAAGCACATCGAGGTCATCATCCGCCAGATGCTGAGGCGGGTGCGGGTGGAGCATCCGGGCGACACCGACTTCCTGCCTGGCGACCTGGTGGACCGCTTCAAGTTCGAGGACGAGAACGCCAAGGTGATGGCCGAGGGTGGCGAGCCGGCCACCGCCCAGCCGGTGCTCCTGGGCATCACCAAGGCAGCCCTCCACACCGACAGCTTCCTGGCCGCCGCCTCCTTCCAGGAGACGACCCGGGTGCTGACGGACGCCGCCATCGAGGGCAAGGTAGACCACCTGCTGGGGCTGAAGGAGAACGTCATCATCGGCCGCCTGATACCTGCCCGCGCCCCCATCGTGGTGGAGGAGCCGCCGGCCGAGAAGCCGGCACCGCGCCCCGCCCTGTGGAGCAGCGAGGTCGAGGAGGACGTGGCCGCCACCTTCTTCGGCCCCGAGGAAGAGGAAGAGGAGGAGGAGGAGGAAGAGGAGCCCGAGGAGGAGTAGGGCGCTGGCTAGTGCGCCCTCGGGGGCTGGTGGCGGACCCAGCCCCTCTAATCCTCGGGCCCCCGACCCTCAGCAGGAGCCGACCGTCGTGACCGCCCAGACTGGCGCCCCCGACGGGTCGCCCCTCGAGGCGGCCCTCGCCCAGTTCCACGCCGCCGCCGACCGCCTGGGCCTGGATCCCGGCCTCCGCCAGGTTCTGGCCCACTGCAAACGGGAGCTGGTGGTCAACTTTCCGGTGCGCATGGACGACGGCTCCCTGCGCATCTTCACCGGCTACCGTGTGCAACACAACCTGGCCCGCGGCCCGGGCAAGGGCGGCATCCGCTACCATCCCGAGGTAAACCTGGACGAGGTGCGCGCCCTGGCCATGTGGATGACCTGGAAGGCGGCGGTGGTGGGCCTCCCCTACGGCGGGGCCAAAGGGGGTGTGGCTGTGGACCCCAAGGCCCTGTCCCCCAGGGAACTGGAGAACCTCACCCGTCGCTACGCCACCGAGATGGCCGTCATCATCGGCCCCAACGAGGACATCCCCGCCCCCGACATGGGCACCAACCCTCAGGTGATGGCCTGGATCATGGACACCGTCAGCATGCACCGCGGCTATACGGTGCTGGGGGTGGTCACGGGCAAGCCCACCAGCGTAGGCGGCAGCCTGGGGCGGGTCGAGGCTACCGGCCGCGGCCTCCTGCACATGGTGGACCAGGCGGTGGCCCTGCGCGGCCTGCAGAAGGACGGCCTGACGGTGGCCATTCAGGGCTTCGGCAACGTGGGATCGGTGGCTGCCTGGCACCTGCACAGGGCCGGCTATCGGGTGGTGGCCGTCAGCGATTCGGGCGGCGGCATCTATAATCCCCGGGGACTGGACCCCGATGCCCTCTGGCATCACAAGCAGGCCGAAGGCACCTTCCGCCACTGCCCCTTCGGCGACGCCATCAGCAACCAGGAGCTGCTGGCCCTGCCGGTGGACGTGCTGGTGCCGGCCGCTGTGGAGGGGCAGATCACCGCCGCCAACGCCGACCAGGTGAAGGCCAAGATCATCGTCGAGGGGGCCAACGGCCCCACCACCCCCGCCGCCGATGCCATCCTCAGGGAGAAGGGGGTTCTGGTGGTCCCCGACATCCTGGCCAACAGCGGCGGCATCATCGTCTCCTACTTCGAGTGGGTCCAGGACCTCCAGTACTACTTCTGGGACGAGGACGAGATCCACGAGCGCCAGCGCCGCATCATGGTGCGGGCCTTCCAGGAGGTGGCCTCCCTCGCTGAGGCCGAGGGTGTCACCCTGCGGGAGGCGGCCATGCTGCTGGCGGTGAAACGGGTGGCGGAGGCGACCCGCACTCGGGGCATCTATCCCTGAGCCAGCCCCAGGGCTGCGCGGTAGGACTGCCAGGCCGCCCAGAGGCCCTCCCTTTCGGCTCCCACCTCCAGCGCCTCCCAGGGCAGGGGTTCATCGGCGCCCAGCTCCCGGTGGGCGTAGTACCCGGGCGACAGGTCGGCCTCCGTCAGCGCCCGCTCCCAGGGCGCCCAGGCGAAGGACTCGCGGTGGGTGTCCAGCCTGGCCCCCAGCTCCCAGGCGCGGCGGGCCACGGGGGACAGGCGTCTGTCGGCCCGGGCCAGCACAGCGGCCAGCAGGGCCCTCTCTGCCCGCTCGCCCATCACCTCCACGCCCGTCCGCTTGGCTGCGGCTCGCAGGGAGGCGGTACTGGCCTCCAGGGCCTCGGTGGGCGGCTGGGCGGCCCACTGGAAGGGCGTCCACGGCCGTGGCACGAAGAGGGAGACCTCCAGGCGCAGATGGGCGCGGCTGCTGTGGTGGGCGCGGCCGGCCCTGCGGGCCTCCTGGGCCAGCCGCACCAGGCTGGCCACGTCCTCCTCCGCCTCTCCCGGCAGCCCCAGTTCCAGCTGGAAGCGCAGGGATGTCCAGCCGCGGGCGTAGGCGGCCTCGGCGGCGGCCAGGACTGCGGCGTCGGTGTAGGGCAGCCCCAGGGCCATGCGCAGCCGCTCCGAGGCCGCCCCCAGCCAGAGGGTGAGGGCGCCCACGGGCCTTCCTCCCGCCAGCAGGGAGGCCAAGTCCACCCACTCCTCCTCCGGGGGTAGGCGAGAGAAGCGCACCGTCACCTCCGGCGGCAGGGCCTGACGTAGCTCCAGGGCCAGCTGGCGGGCTTGAGAGTAGGGGGCACCCGTCAGGAAGACGTCGCGGTAGCCAGTGGCCCGCAGCGCCCCCAGCACGGCAGCCAGCAGCTCGGGGGCGGGCCTTTCCCGTCGCGGCCCCCAGTAGGGGCCGGGACGGGGCGAGCAGGGAGCCTGACCGCCGCCCCGGGCCAGCTCCACCTCCAGCCCTTCCCGGGCTGTCTCCACGAAGGGCACCACCGGACGGGGTGCAGGGGGTGGGAGGGGGTCGGCCCAGCGGGCGATGGGCCTCCCTGACGCTAGGGCCGGCACCCACACCCCAGGCACTCGGGCCAGGCCTTTCAGACGGCCGCTGCGGTCGGGGGCGCCAGCCAGGGCCTGGACGACCTCGGGGGCGATGGCTTCTGGGTCGCCCAGCAGGTAAGCGTCCACCGCCTCCGAAAGCGGCCAGGGGTTGAGGACGGCGGGGCCGGCGGCCAGCACCAGGGGGCCTTCCTCTCGCTGGCCGGCCGACCACGGGAGGCCGGCCAGGTCCAGCAAGTTGACGGCGGCCGCGGTGCAGAGCTCCGCTGGCATCCAGAGCAGGACGGCGTCGTAATCGCGAGGTCGGCGACGCCCCTCCAGCGACCAGAGGCCGTGCCCTTCTTCACGGAGCAGCAACTCCAGGTCGGGCCAGGGGGCGAAGAGGCGGTGGCACATGACCCCCGGCAACCCGTTGAGGAGGCAGTAAAGGGAGTGGAGGACGGGGCAGGCCATTCCCACCTCGTAGACATCGGGATAGGCCAGGAGCAGGTGCAGCTCCGCCGCCTCCCAGGGCCTGCGGTCGGCGTTCCATTCGGCATCGGTGTAACGGGCGGGGCGGGTGGCCCTGGGCAGGACGGCTTCCAGGTCCGGCGGCAGCAAAGGTCCCTCCTGCGGGCGGGTCACAGATAGCCATCTTAAGGAAAGGGGCTGGAGAGGGACAAGGGAGCCACATCTGCCCTGCCGCGGACAGATGTGGCTCCCTTCGAGGGCAAGAGCTACACGGCGCGACGGCGCCGTATGGTGCGGGTCTGGGCTGCCGGAGGCAGGCCCATCGCGATGGCCCCCAGGGCGGCCATGGTCAGCAGCGCTGCTGCCAGGTAGATGCCCATGGCGATGGGCGTGGCCGGCTCCAGGATGCCTCCCAGGGCCTCCCGCTCCTCGCCGATGCCCTGGAAGGGGCCCACCAGCCAGCCCGTCAGGTCATAGATGAAGTTGACGAACTCGTTGCCGGCATCGGCACCCGTCAGCTGGAAGGCCAGCCGCAGGGCCAGGAGGCCCTCCACCGTCAGGATGGCTAGACCCACCAGCATGTTCAGGCTGCGGATCCAGCGATGGGGCAGGTCCCAGAGGCCGGGCCCCCTCTCCTCCACCTGCTCCTCTTCCTCGCGAGGCCGCCGAGTCCGTCGCGGCCTCGGCTCCTCTTCCTCTTCGGCCTTCTTGGACCTGCGGTGCATGGGCACGCCTAACTCCCCCTCACTGCTGCTGTTGCCCCTCTTCGTCCTGCATCAGTTGCTGCAGGCGTTGCCGCACCGCCTCGGCGCTCTCGCCGGTGCGCTCCTTGATGATGCCCACCAGTCGCTCCAGGTCTCCCCGGGCCTGCTGGACATCATCGTCGGTCAGGTTCCCCCAGACCAAGCGGATGCGTCCACGGATGCGGTCCCAACGTCCTTCCTGCTGCACCTCGGCACCTCCCGCAGTGGTCTCGCCTTCAGCCTAGCGTCGGGAGCCTTGCAGAGGCGTCGAAGGAGCAAGAGGCGGGCGTATAAATCCTCTAACGTTCCGGCCTCGGGCTCCGAGGCTGTGCGCTGGAGGCGTTCTGGTGCCGGGGGTGGGGCTCGAACCCACACGCCGCTCGCGCGGCAGCGGATTTTAAGTCCGCCGCGTCTGCCCGTTTCGCCACCCCGGCACCGACAGTGGCCCCTGCACTCAAGTGCAGGAAGTGAAGAGGCGTTTGCCCGCTGTGGGCCTCCCTTCGGCATTATACCCGCTACCAGGGTCGGAGGCCGAAGAGGGGCCGCCGCCACGAGCGTTGTGCCTGTCCCGGGCCGGGGTTATCATGAGGACATGACGGTTGACCAGAGAGCAAAATTCGCTGCCCTGGGGAGGGGCTGAGGCATGGACGCGGCCGTGGCCAGCCTGTCGCAGCTGGACCAGCGCAAGCGCTGGGTGGTGGTGCTGGGGACCATGCTGGCCCTCTTCACGGTGGGCATGGACCAGACCCTGGTGAGCACGGCCCTGCCCAAAGTAGTGGCCAGCCTGGGAGGGCTGGGCCTTTTCCCCTGGGTATTCACCGCCTTCATGGTGACGTCCACCACCTTCGTTCCCCTGGTAGGGAAGCTGACGGACCTGTACGGGCGCAAGCCTTTCTACATGGCGGGGCTGGCCATCCTGGTGCTGGGATCGGCCCTGTGCGGCGCCTCCCGCACCATGGAGCAGCTCATTGCCTTCCGGGCCATCCAGGGACTGGGGGCGGGGGCCGTCATGAGCATCGCCTTCGCTGTCATCGGTGACCTGTTCCCGCCAGCGGAGCGGTCCAAGTACATGGGGCTGTTCACCGGCACCTTCGCCGCCTCCAGCATCCTGGGGCCCCTTATCGGAGGAGCGCTGACGGACTACGTGCACTGGCGCTGGGTCTTCTACGTCAACCTTCCTATCGGGGCGGTGGTGCTGGCGGTGCTCGCCTTCGGCATGCCCCACCTGCGGCCCGAGGTGGGGCGCAGGCCCCTCGACGTCCTGGGGTTCATACTGATGCCGGCAGTCATCGTTCCCTTCCTGCTCGCCTTCTCGTGGGGGGGCGACAAGTTCGGCTGGACCTCCGGGCCGGTGCTGGCCCTACTGGGGTCGGCGCTGGGGGTCCTGGCGGTGTTCGCGCTGGTGGAGATGCGGGCGGAGGAGCCGGCCTTCCCCTTGCACCTGTTCCGCAACTCCGTGTTCTTGGTCTGTTCGCTGGTGACGGTCATCATCGGAGTGGCCATGTTCGGGGCCATCGCTTTCATCCCCCTGTACATTCAGGGGGTGAAGGGGGCTACGGCCACCAATTCGGGTCTCATCACCATGCCCATGACGCTGGCCATGGCCGCCGCCAGCACCATCGGCGGCCAGGTCATCGCCCGCATGGGCCGTTACCGCCCGGTGACCCTGGCGGGGCTGGCGGTGGTGCCCCTGGCCATGTTCATGTTCACCCGCCTGGAGGCGGACAGCCCCCGCCTGAGGGTGACGCTCGACATGGTGATGCTTGGCATCGGGCTGGGCCTGGCCATGCCGCCTCTGACGCTGGCGGTCCAGAATGCCCTGCCCCACCGTTTCCTGGGCGTATCCACCTCGGCCATTCAGTTCCTGCGGCAGATAGGGGCCGTGATGGGTGTGGCCATCGTCGGCTCCCACATCAACGTCGCCTTCGGGCACGAGCTGTCCCGCAGGCTGCCGCTGGAGGCCCAGACGCTGCCCTCGTCCCTCCTGTCGGTGGTCAGGGAGAGGGACTTCCTGCTGAGCAAGGAGGCGTTGGCGGCCCTGCAGCAGCGCTTCGAGTCCCTGGGGCCGGGCGGGGCCGCCCTCTTCCAGAGGGTGGTGGAGGCGGCACGAGTCTCCCTGGCCGAGGCCATCGGCGATGGCTTCATGCTGGCCTTCGCCATCTGCATCTCGGCCTTCGTGGTGGGGCTGTTCCTGAAGGAGGTGCCGCTGCGCCGCAGCCACTTCCCCTCGCTGGCGGAGATGGAGGCGGTGCCCGCTATGGCCGATGTGCCGCCTGAGGACGAGGCCGCCCCTGAACGCGAGGGCCGTTCCCCGGCCGAGCATGGCGGGGACTAAAGGCGGGGCGGCGTGCGGCCCGGGCGTCGCCTCTCCTCCTCCATGATCCGGGCCAGCCTCTCCACTGCCTCCTCCACCTGGTCGTTGACGACGCGGTAGTCGAACTCGTCGGCCCTCTCCAGCTCGCGCCGGGCCGTCTCCAGTCGCAGGGCCATCTGCTGGGGGGAATCGTGTCCCCGCTCCCTCAACCTCCGCTCCAGCTCCTCCAGGGAGGGGGGCAGGAGGAAGACGGTGATGGCCTGAGGCACCTGGCCCTTGATGTAGCGGGCGCCCTGGACATCGGTGCGGAGCAGCACGTCCCGGCCCTGGGCCAGGGCCTCCCGCAAGGGGCCGCGGGGGACGCCGTAGCGGTGGCCGTACACCACAGCGTTCTCCAGCAACTCCCCCCGCTGTAGCAGCGACTCGAACTCCTGGGGCGAGAGGAAGTAGTAGTGGACGCCATGACGCTCGTCGGGACGCGGCGGACGGGTGGTGGCGGTGACGGCCACGTGGGCGCGGTCGCCCAGGCGACGGGCCAAGGCCCTCAGGACGGTGTCCTTGCCCACCCCTGAAGGGCCAGTGATGACCACCAACAGGGGCGAGTCCGCCACCGGCCCTATCGCTGGACGGCCCGCAGCCGGTTGCGGATGGTCTCGGGGGAGAGGGCCGAGAGCACCAGGTGCCCCGTGGCCAGGAATACGACGCTGCGAGTGCGTCGGCCGTTGGTCAGGTCGAGGATGGGCACAGCTGGGGTGCCGCGCTTGGCTGCCCTCACCAGTCTCTGCACCCAGGCCTGATCGGCGCGATGGCACTCAGCTATGCGGTCGGCGGGGACGTAATTGCGCAGGCCCAGATGGACCAGCCTAGCCACTGCTGGCCGCCCTCCGTCGGCGGGCTGGGGTCGTGCCCTCGTCGGACATGGTCTCGCCGCCGCCTAGCCGCATGGCCCGCCCGTAGATGGCTTCAGGGGTGATGGCTGCCAGCACGATGGAGCCGTCATCCATGAACAGGACCGACTTGGTGCGCCGTCCCTGGGTCATGTCCTTGATGATGCCGCGCTTCTTGCCGTCCCGCACCAGCCGCTGGATGGGGGCCGAATTAGGGGTGACCACGGCCACCACCCGGTTGAGGGCCACATAGTTGCCGAAGCCCACGTGGACGAGCTCTGTGGCCATCCTTCTCACTCCTCCCTCGCGTCACTCGCCCTGGGACGAGGCGAGCCGCTCCAGATCCCTCCAGAAATTAGGATATGATACCGACACGGCGTCGGGATTACCAATCACCGTCTCTCCCTCGGCCAGCAGGCCAGCCACGGCCAGGGTCATGGCCAGACGATGGTCGCCATAGCTCCTTACGCGGCAGCCCCGCAGGCGGATGCCGCCGCGGACCCGCAGCCCGTCGGGCAGCTCCTCGATGCGGGCGCCCAGGCGGCCCAGCTCCCGCGCCGTTGCCCGCAGGCGGTCGCTCTCTTTAACTCGCAGCTCAGCGGCGTCGCGGATCACTGTCTCGCCCTCGGCGAAGCAACCTGCCAGCGCCAACAGGGGCACCTCGTCTATGAGGCGAGGGACCACGTCGCCGCCCACCTGAACGGCCCGGAGGCGGGACGAGCGCACGACTATGTCGGCGACGGGCTCGCAGCCCCAGGTGCGCTCCTCCTGGAGGACGATGTCGGCACCCATCTCGCGCAGCACGTCCAGAAGGCCGGTGCGAGTGGAGTTGATGCCCACGCCCTCCAGCCGCACTTCAGCGTCGGGGTGGCAGGCAGCGGCCACTATCCAGAAGGCAGCGGCCGAGAAGTCGCCCGGCACGCGCAGGGAGAGGGGCTGGAGGCCTCTCCGTGGCGGGGACAGGCGGATGTGGCCGTCGCGCTGTTCCAGATGGACGCCCATGGCCCCCAGCATGCGCTCGGTGTGGTCGCGGGAGGGGCCTGGCTCCTGGACCGTCGTCTCGTCGTCGCCGTAGAGGCCGGCCAGCAGTAAGCAGGACTTGACCTGGGCCGAGGCGACCGGCAGCCGGTGCACCATCCCCTTGAGGGGGCGATGGCCGCGGATGGCCAGGGGGGCCAGCTGGCCCCCTTGGCGTCCCCAGACCTGGGCGCCCATGGCCTGCAGGGGCCCGGCGATGCGGCCCATGGGACGCGAACGCAGGGAGGCATCCCCTGTGAGCACCGAGAAGAAAGGCTGGCCGGCCAGGACGCCGGCCAGCAGACGCATGGTGGTGCCCGAGTTGCGACAGTCCAGGGGGGCGGGCGGCTCCCGGAGCCCGTCCAGCCCCACGCCCTGCAAGGCCAGGGTGTCCGGCCCCCGCCAATGCCAGCGTACCCCCAGCAGGGCCAGACAGCGCAGGGTGGCCAGGCAGTCGGCTCCCCGCTGGAAGTTCTCTATGAGCGCTTCGCCCTCGGCCAGGGCGTTGAGGATGGCCGCGCGGTGGCTGATGGACTTATCGCCAGGGGGCGAGAGGGTGCCCCGCAGGCGACGGGCGGGGGTGACAGTCCTCGCCACCGGGGATCACTCCCGCGGCGGGCGCTGGCCGCCGTCCTCCTTTTCCAGGTCACGTCGGAGGTCGCGCTCCAGGCGCTCGCGCATGAGTCGGGCCAACCGCTCCGTGCGGTCCTCGCGGGGAGGCGGTGCGGCCTGGGGCCTTTCCCCCAGCTCCGAGAGCTTGCGCATCCGCTCGGTGAGGGCGCGGCCGATGAAGAGGGAGGCCAGGGCGTCCTTGAAGTCGGGCAGGTCCACCTGGGGTTGCTCGCGCCCCACCACCTTCTTGGTCATGAAGGCGTCCCGCTCCAGCTGGGCGCGGGCGAAGGTCTCGAACAGCTCCGCCCCGCCCTCGGCGATGAGGCGGCGGTAACGGTAAAGCTCCCCTATCATCCTGTCCAGCCAGTGGAGGATGGCCTCCTGGTTGGTGAGGCAGATGTCATGGGCCATTTCGGGGTCGCCGGAGGCCAGGCGTGTGGTGTCGCGGAACCCGCTGGCGGCCAGGGGGGCCATCTCCGACCAGCCGGAGCTGCCCCGCACCAGGGTGAAGAGGGCGGTGGCCACCACCAGGGGAAGGTGGCTCACTGCCGCCACGTACTGGTCGTGTTCCTGCGGGTCGATGAACAGGGGGGTGGCGCCCACCAGGTGCACCAGGCCCAGGACGGTGCGCACCGCCCCCTCGTCGGCCTGGGGGTCGGGACAGAGACAGTAGGCCCGCTCTCGGAACAGGTCGGCCTGGGCGTTATCGATCCCCTGGGCCTCCTTGCCGGCCATAGGATGCCCCCCCACGAAGTGGACGCCCTCGGGCAGCAGCTCCCGCGCCCAGGCCATGACGGCGGCCTTGGTGCTGCCGGTGTCGGTCACCACCGCACCCGGCGACAGGTGAGGGGCTGCCTCCCGCAGCACCTCGCGGATGGCCAGGATGGGTGTGGCGATGACTACCAGGCTGGCGCCGCTCACGGCCCGCGCCAGGTCGCGGGCCTCCCGGTCGATGGCGCCCAGGCGCTTGGCCTTGGACACGACCGCGCCGTCACGGTCGTAGCCCACCACCTCCACGCCTCGCAGGCGGGCGGCGCGGATGGCCATGCCCAGCGAGCCGCCGATGAGGCCGAGTCCGACGATGGCGATGCGGTGCGCAGTCTCATTTGCCAAGGGGTAGCCCCACCCTTCCTCTTTTTCCCGCTTGCGGCGTCGGCAAGAAGAGATTAGCACGAGTCATCGGCCTGCTGCAAAAGGGCGAGGCGTCCGTCGCCCTCCACCGGCTCTTCGTGGCGGCGCACCAGCTCCACCACGGCGGGAGGAGCGCCGACGCGGGCCAGAAGAGCGGCCCCGATCTGGCCATGGTCGCGCAACAAGGCCAGCCCTCCTCCCACCCGTGAGAGGAGCCTCGGCGCCGCGGCCGAGAGCAGTACGTAGGCCACGCGGTGCCACAGGCGCACCTGCCGCCCCTTTCCCACATCGTGCAGCAGGGCAGCCATCAGCAACTCACGGTCGTGACAGCCCGCACGGACCAGGCGGTGGTATACGTCCAGGCAGTGGCGGCGGTCGCGCGGCGACATGCCCATGAACAGGCTGAAGAGGGAGGGCCCCAGCAGCGCCTCGGCTTCGGCCAGCTCCTCCCGCCCGAGACGGGGGCGAAGGGAGGAAAGGAACTGGCGAGAACGGTAGATGGCGCGGGCCAGGGGGCCGTCAGCCGAAGACATCGGTGTCGATGCCCGTGAACAGCCGCGCCAGGGCGTTGATGACCGGGCGCATCAGCTCGAAGAGGGGCCCGAAGCGGCCGCCGGTGAGAAAGGGCAACACCAGCAGCAGGAACAGGATTCCCATGCCCCAGCGGGCCTGGAACTCGTTGTAGGCGTAGGCGGCCCGGTCCGAAAGGAACGCCGGCACCACCCGGTGACCGTCCAGGGGGAAGAGGGGGACCAGGTTGAATACTCCCAGGATGATGCTCACCAGGGCGATGGTGGACAGGAACAGCCCGAGATACTCCTGCGGCTCCCATGTGCCGAAGATGAAGCGGTCTACAGCCCGCGAGTCGAAAGCCGGCAGCCAGGGCACCAGCCCGAACTTGAGGGGCAGGCCGGCCACCGCCGCCAGCAGGAAGTTGGACAGGGGGCCTCCGGCGGCCACCATCGCCATGCCCACCTTCTCGCCGTTGCGCAGCAGCCGCCCGTTCACCGGCACCGGCTTGCCCCACCCGAAACCCACCAGGAAGAGCATGACGGTGCCGGCCGGGTCGAGATGGGCCAGGGGGTTGAGGGACACGCGCCCGGCCAGCCGCGGCGTGGGGTCGCCCAGGGCATTGGCCAGATAAGCGTGGGAGAACTCGTGAAACGAGATGCCGGCGAGGAGGGCCACCACCACCGCCCCGAAGAAAACCAGGAAGGCGACGGGGTCCTCTCGCAGCAGATCGATGTAGATGAAGACCACGCCTATCTATCCCCCGGCCCGGCCTCCCCCGCGGCAACGAGACATAACGATATTGATTAGGCGCCTAAACTCGCCTAAAATTGGCATTTGACACCCGAACAGCGTCCTCGACAGCGTTATGCCACTCGACTCCATCATCATACGCGGTGCCCGTGAGCACAACCTTAAGAACATAGACGTGGAGATCCCCCGAGACAAGCTGGTGGTCATCACCGGTGTCTCGGGCTCCGGCAAGTCCTCCCTGGCCTTCGACACCATCTACGCCGAGGGCCAGCGTCGCTACGTGGAGTCCCTCTCGGCCTACGCGCGACAGTTCCTAGGGCTGATGGAGAAGCCCGATGTGGACTACATCGAGGGACTCTCGCCAGCCATATCCATCGACCAGAAGGGCGCCTCACGTAATCCCCGCTCCACCGTGGCCACCCAGACGGAGATATACGACTATCTGCGCCTCCTGTTCGCCCGCGTGGGCCGTCCTCACTGCTACCAGTGCGGCCGCCCCATCCAGCGTCAGACGGTGCAGCAGATTGTGGACTCCATCCTCTCGCTGCCCCCGGGCAAGCGGCTCATGATCCTGGCACCGGTGGTGCGGGGGCGCAAGGGAGAGCACCAGCACGTCTTCGAGGATGCCCGTCGTGCCGGCTTCGTGCGGGTGAGGGTGGACGGTCAGATCTACGACCTGGCCGACGAGATCCCGCCGCTGGACCGTTACAAGAACCACTCCATCGAGGTCGTAGTCGACCGTCTGATGGTGGAGGCCGATGGCGAGGAGGCGGAGGCGTTTCGAAGTCGCGTCACCGACTCGGTAGAGACGGCCCTCAAGCTGGCGGGCGGCGTCGTGCAGGTGTGGGTCGAGGGGGAGGAGGAGCGTCTCTATTCGGAGCACCTGGCCTGTGTCCACTGCGGCATCTCCCTGGGGGAGCTGGAGCCGCGCAACTTCAGCTTCAACTCCCCCCACGGGGCCTGTCGGGCCTGCTCCGGCCTGGGCGTGAAGCTGGAGCTGGACCCCGACCTGGTCATCCCCAACAAGGACCTGTCCCTGGCCGAGGGTGCCATCCAGCCCTGGGCGCGGGCGGCCTCCATCTCCCAGTGGTATTACCGCCTGCTGGAGGCGGTGGCCGAGAAGTATGGTTTCTCCACACGGGTGCCCGTGCGGGAGCTGGCCCCCGAGCACCTGCGCATCGTCCTATACGGCGCTCCCGATCCGGTGCCCGTGCGCTTCACCAACCAGTACGGCCGCAGCAGCACTTACGAGACGACCTATGAGGGGGTGATCCCTTCCCTGGAGCGGCGCTACCGGGAGACCGACTCGGACTACGTGAAGGCCGAGATCGAGCGCTACATGGCCGAGAGCCCCTGCCCGGCCTGCAAGGGCGCCCGTCTGCGCCCCGAGTCCCTGGCGGTGACGGTGGACGGCCTCAACATTCATCAGGTCACCCAGATGGACATTCGCCAGGCCCTGGAGTGGATAGAGCACCTGCAAGGGCCCAGGAGCCCCCTGACGGAACGGGAATCGGCCATCGCCCGCCAGATCCTGAAGGAGATCGGCAGTCGCCTCCGCTTCCTGGTGGACGTGGGTCTGGACTACCTGACCCTGGACCGGCGCACGGGCACCCTGGCCGGGGGAGAGGCCCAGCGCATACGCCTGGCCACCCAGATCGGCTCCGGGCTGATGGGCGTGCTGTACGTGTGCGACGAGCCGTCCATCGGCCTGCACCCGGCCGACGAGGACCGCCTCATCGCTACCCTGAAGCGGCTGCGGGACCTGGGCAACACCGTCATCGTGGTGGAGCATGACGAGGCCATGATCCGCGCCGCCGACCACATCATCGACCTGGGGCCGGGCGCTGGCCGGGACGGCGGCTATGTGGTGGCCACAGGCACCCTGGAGGACATCTGTGCCCACCCTCAGTCGGTCACCGGCGCCTACCTCTCGGGTCGGAGGGAGATACCCTTGCCGAGCCAGCGCCGTCCCGGCAACGGCAAGGAGCTGGTCATCGTCGGGGCGCGGGAGTTCAACCTCAAGAACATCACCGTGCGCATCCCCCTGGGCAAGTTCGTCTGCGTGACGGGCGTCTCCGGGTCGGGCAAGTCCACGCTGGTCTACGAGATCCTCTACAAGCGGGCCGCCCAGGCCCTCTACGGGGCCAAAGACCGTCCGGGCGAGCACGACGCCTTGCTGGGCCTGGAGCACATCGACAAGGTCATCAACATAGACCAGTCGCCCATCGGCCGCACTCCCCGCTCCAACCCGGCCACCTACACCGGCACCTTCACCCCCATCCGGGAGCTGTTCGCCTCGGTGCCCGAGGCGCGCCTGCGGGGCTACAAGCCCGGCCGCTTCTCCTTCAACGTCAAGGGCGGGCGGTGCGAGGCCTGTCAGGGGGAGGGCTACATCCAGATCGAGATGCAGTTCCTGCCCGACGTGGAGGTGCCCTGCGAGGTCTGCCACGGCAAGCGCTACAACCGCGAGGCGCTGGAGATCACCTTCCGGGGCAAGAACATCGCCGAGGTGCTGGACATGACGGTGGACGAGGCCCTGGAGTTCTTCGACGCCTTCCCCCAGGTGCGCCAGAAGCTGCAGACGCTGCACGACGTGGGCCTGGGCTACATCCGCCTGGGCCAGCCGGCTACCACCCTCTCGGGAGGCGAGGCCCAGCGGGTGAAGCTGGCCACCGAGCTGTCGCGGCGGGCCACCGGCCGCACCCTCTACATCCTGGACGAGCCCACCACCGGCCTCTCCTTCGAGGACGTGAACAACCTGGTGCGGGTGCTACACCGGCTGGTGGACGCGGGCAACACGGTGCTGGTCATCGAGCACCACCTGGACGTCATCAAGCAGGCCGACCACATCATCGACCTGGGGCCTGGGGGTGGCGACCGCGGCGGACGGGTGGTGGCCGAGGGCACTCCCGAGGAGGTGGCGCGGGTGGAGGAGAGCCTCACCGGCAGGTACCTGCGCCGCGTCCTGGAGCGGCACGGCGTGCAGGTGGACGGACAGGGGTAGGAGCCGGTGCCAGCCCGGACGCGGGCACAGTTGCTGGCCCTGGTGGACGACGAGTGGCGGGGGCTGATGGCGCTGCTGGAGGGGTTGCCCGAGGAGGAACTCCTGCGGCCCGGCGCCGCGGGCCAGTGGTCGGCCCGCGACCTCCTCTGCCACATCGCCACCTGGGAGGAGGAGTTCATCGCCGCCGCCCCCGTCATCCTGGCCGGGAAGCCCCTCCCCCGCTACGGCAACATTGACGCCTTCAACGCCCGCGACATGGAGCACTGGCGGGGCCTCAGCCTGACGGAGGCCTGGCAGCGCGCCCGCGATGTCCATCGCCGCCTGATGGAGTGCCTGGAGTCCCTGCCTCACATCCCCGGCCGCACCGAGGCGCGGCTGCGACGCCGCCTGCGCTGGGACACCTGCAACCACTACCGCGAGCACGCCCAGCAGGTGCGCCAGTGGCGCCAGTCGCTGGGCAAGGGGGATGGGGGCGCATGACGTCCCGCTTCGCCCTGAACCTCTCCGCACAACAGTTGCGGGTGGTCTACCTGGCGGTGGGATACCACCTGGCCCGCCCCGGCTCCGAGATAGACCCCGATACCCTGCAGGAATACGAGCACGGCCTGCGGGAGCTCCCGCCCGTCCTGGAGCCACTGCTGGAACGCGAGGAGGCGTCCATCGTCCTCAGTCCTTTCCAGCTCCTTCGCCTGGACACGGCCCTCCTCTCCATCATCAACGAGCTGAAGTCCTATCCGCTGCTGGACACGGTGGCCGGCGCCTCCGGACGCCCCCGCTCCCTGGCCCCCGGCTTCGACGACCTGCTCAAGCGACTCTTCCCCCGGGTGGCCGAAGAGCCGGACTACACCCTCGAGCTGGCCGAGGAGGCCCTGCGCCTGCACCGGGGCCTGCGTCCCCATTTGCAGCGGGCGCGGGAGCTCGTGGCCCGGGAGCGGGAGGAGGCGTCGCGGCGCCCCCGGCGGCGCCGCTGGCAGTTCTGGCGCCGCTCGCCTTGACTCGCATCGGGGGGGCTGTTAGATTTCTATCTGGACAGGCCCCTGCTGGAGCAGGGGCCTGGGCTCGCACGGTGGACGTCGCCTAGCGGTCAAGGCGCCAGGCTGTGGCCCTGGAGATCGCGGGTTCGAATCCCGCCGTCCACCCCAGCGTGTATCTCCTCAGGTGAGTCGGTCCACCAGCAGCGTCCCCGCCCCCAGCAACATCAGGAAGCCCATCACATCGGTGAACGTCGTCAGCCAGATGGAGGAGGCCAGGGCGGGGTCTATCTTTACGGCCTGAAGGGCGAGAGGTATCAGCGCGCCCACCACTCCCGCCACCAGCACGTTGCCCACCATGGACCCGAAGACCACTGCCGCCAGCCAGGGGTTCTGATAGAGGGCCAGGGCCAGGCCGGCGGCCAGGGTGCCGGCCAGGGCGCCGTGCACCAGGCCGAAGGCCACCTCCTTGGAGATGATGCGCAGGGTGTCGCGGGGGGTGACGTCGCCCAGGGCCAGGGAACGGACCATGACCGTGGCTGCCTGGGTGCCGGTATTGCCGCCATGACCGGCGATAATGGGCATGAACACTGCCAGGGCCGCCGCCTGGGCGACAGTGCCCTCGAAGGCGCTGACGGTGAGGCCCGAAACGAAGGCGGTGAGCAGGTTCACCACCAGGTGCGGGATCCGTCTCTTGATGGACTCGCGCAGGGGACTGAGGGCCCGCTCCTCCACGCCCACGCCGGCCAGCCGGTAGAGGTCTTCGGTGGCCTCCTCGGTGACCACGTCCAGCACGTCGTCGGCGGTGATGATCCCCAGCAGCACGCCCTTCTCGTCGACCACGGGCAGCGCTCGCAGGCGGTAGCGCTGGATGAGGCGGGCCACCTCCTCCTGGTCCGTCTCCGGAGGCACGGAGATGACATCGCGGGTCATGAGCTGGGAGATGGGGGTGTTCGGGCTGGCGACGATGAGCTGGCGCAGGTTCACTACTCCCTGGAGACGGTTGGCGCCGTCCAGCACGTACAGGTAGTAGCCCTCCTGGGCGAAGGGCTGGTGCAGGCGCAGGTAGGCGATGGCCTCCTGGACGGTCATGTCCGGGTGGAGGGCCACGTAGCCTCGGGTCATGAGGCCGCCAGCCGTGTCCTCGGCGTGCTGGAGGATGGGCGCTACGTCGGCGGCGGTGCGCATGTTGGCCAGCACCCGGGCGGCATCGGCCGGGGGCAGCAAGCGGATGATGTAAGCGGCCTCGTCGGAGTCCATGTGGTCCAGCACCCGCGCCAGGGTCTCGCGCGGCATGCGGGCCACCAGGGACTCCACCTCCTCCTCAGGCAGGTGCTGCAGGAGGCGGGCCAGCCCTTCGGAGTTGAGGAGGGCCAGGAAGGCCTCGCGCTGGGAGGGAGACAGGCGCCGGTACAGCTCCGCCTGGTCCGCCGGGTGGATGGAGCCGACGAGGGACGCCAACTCCTCCACCTGGGAGGAGTCGTTGGCCAGCATCTCCTCCACCTGATGGACCAGGAGCTGGACGTCCTGCTCGGGAGCCATCTTCCCTGCCCCTCCGCATCCCTATTTGACCACACCGTCCAGGGCCTTACAACGCGGGGCGGCACGGCGCGGGTCTGTGGCCCTTATCGACGGTTTGGCAGGATGCTACACTGGAGCGAGGGCGCCCCCGTAGCTCAACTGGACAGAGCGCCTGGCTTCGGACCAGGAGGCTGCGGGTTCGAGTCCTGCCGGGGGCGCCAACGACGGAGGTCGGTGCCGGGCCAGGCCTCCGCCTCCGCCTGCGTCTCCTCAGCGCCAAAGGACTGCCCCGACCACCGACACCAGGGAGCCGCCCTCGGGGTCGGCGGGACACTGGTCGTAGCCCATGGACCGCCCCTGGCAGCCCGCCAACAGCCGCAGGGCCATGTAGATGGGCGCAAGGCCGCAGATGCGGTAGCGGTCGTTTTCGGTGGCCACTGTGGTCAGGAACGCTTCGGCGTCGGCGGCTTCGATAGCCGCCAGCAGACGGGCATCTGCGCCTCGCAGGCGGAGGCGGTCTGCCAGGTCGTAGGGCGTCGGGTCGCCGAAGGCCGGCCCCACGTGGGCCAGGTCGGCCCCCGCCACCAGCAGCGCCCTCTTCCCCGCCAGGTGCTGGGACAGGGCCGCCAATGCCGCCTCTATCCGCTCCCGCGCCTCTGCACCGGCATGCAGGAGGCCGCCGCAGAGGACGGGCACCACCGGCAACGGCTCACCGCCGCGCAGATAGTGGAGCCAGACGAGGGGCAGTTCGATGGAGTGCTCGCCGCGGTGGTGCAGCTCCTCGGCGAAGGCCTCTTCCTCCCCCAGGGCGTCGGTCAGGGCCCTCACAGCCTCAGCGTCGGTGGGAAGGACGCCGAAGGGCGTGGCGTAGCTCTGGCGAGTGGGCGTGAGGCGGCCGGGGCTGCCGCCGTGGTCGGTTCCGAAGACGACTGCCACCTCTGCCCGGCGACAGGCCTCGGCGGCAGCCTGCCAGGTCAGGGCGTAGGTGCGCCACCCACGGCCGTAGTCGATGTGGGGGCTGATGACGCCGGCCACCTGCGCCATCGCTGACAGGGACGGCGGCGGGCCGGCCCGGGCGCAGTAGTCGTCCAGCGTTCGCGACAGCTCCTCCGGGTCGGCGGGGTAGACCTTGCCGGCGAGGGCAGGCGGACGGTGCGGCGCCGAGCGGTATTCGTCGAGAGCGCGGCGCAGGGCTGCCTCCAGTTGGGGGCCTTCCAGCAGCAGCCTCTCCTCCAGCTCCCGCACCAGCGACTCCAGCTGTGACATGGGCAGGTATCGGCCGGTGAGGAGCTGGAAGGCCGCCTGGAGCTGGGGTAGGTCGCGGGAGCCGTCCATCAGGGCCAGTAGCGGCCCCAACCAGGCGGGCAGGAAGGTGTCCTCTGGCGACAGGCCCAGGGGGTCCCGCAGGTAGTAGACGGCCTGGCTGCCCTGTCCGAACAGGCGCACGTCCAGGGGGCGCAGGCGCGGGCCGACCCGGGGAGGAGCACCATCCATGGCCTGCTCGCCCTCAGCCGAAGATCTGCTTCAGGCGCTGACGGCGGTAAGCGAAGATCCGCTCCAGATCGGGACGCACCAGCAGACGCTCCACCACAGGTGCCAGCAAGGGACCGCCCGGCACCGCGTAGCGCACCCGGTCCTGGACCAGGGTCCCGCTGTCGCGGGGCAGGAAGAGGTGCTCGTGTTCCCACAGCCGGTAAGGGCCGCGGCGCTGCACGTCCACGAAGCGTCGGGGCGGGTCCCAGACGGTGATCTCGCTCTGCCACCGCAGGGGCAGGCCATGCAGTCGCAGGCGATAGTCGATGACGGTGCCTGCACCCATTTCCGGCGGTCGCTGGCCCAGCACGCGGAAGCTGAGCCAGGGAGGAGTTATCTTTTCCAGGTTGCGGGCTTCAGCGAAGAAGGGGAATACGTCCTCGGGCGGTAACGGGAGCCACAGCTCGCTGAGGAAGGTGTAGACCCTCACCGTTCACCAGTGTAGCTGCGGGAATGGCTGTCCGCCAGCGTCAGAGGAGCGGCCCCTGAGGCCCCGCCGGCTGGCCCAGGGCCTGGGCCATCTGGCGGGCATTGCGCACGGCATAATCGCGGTAGCAGTTGTTGAAGAGCACGTGCACCTCTTCCGCCTCCTGGGCCATGTGACGGATGCGAGGCACCCACTCCCCCAACTCCTCTGGAGAGTAGAGGTAGTTGAAGCGCTCGGCCGTGGTGAGGCCCCTGGCCTCCCATGTCTCGGCGTTGCGGCCATGGAACCGGACCACGGCTACGGGCGCCGTGACCTCCGCCAGGGGCGGCACGCTGGAGGAGAAGCCCTGGGGCTCGTCCACGCAGGCCAGGGGCAGGCGGTGCTCCCGCAGGAAGCGCAGGGTCTGCTGTCGGTCCCGTTCGTCGGCCAGCCAGCGGGCCTGCCGGAACTCCACCGCCACCTGGAAGTCGGGCAGCCGTTCGCGCAGGGAGGCGATGTATTGCCGCGACTCGCGTCGCGGCTGGAACCAGGGAGGAAACTGAAAGAGGACCACGCCCAGCTTGCCTGCCATCGCCAGCGGCTCCAGGGACTGGACGAAGCGCCGCCAAAGCTCGTCGGTGAGTTCGGTCGGCAGGTCGCGGTAGTAGAGGTTGCGCTTCTCCTTCAGCTCCGGCGGGAGGGCGTCATGGATATCGCGGGGCAGGCTCCTGGGCGGCGTCGGGTGGTGTGTGAACAGGGCGAAAGCCTTCACGTCGAACACGAAGGCGTCGGGGGTGCGCTGGGCCCAGAGGAGGGCGTTGCGCGGGCTGGGCAGGGCGTAATAGGAGCTGTCCACCTCCACGATGGGGAAGTGGAGCGCATAGTAGCGCAGGCGGTCGGCAGGGGTGCGGGCCTCGGGGGGATACCAGCCGCTCTCCAGGAGGGTCTTGTCGGTCCAGGAGCATGTGCCCACCAACACCCGCGCCGCCATCGCCGGAGCCATTTTACCAGTTCCGGCGGCCACAGGCGCTAAAATGGCGCTGAGCTCTGCCATGCTGCAGGCACTGGCCGTCGGCGACGACGGGGCGGCTCACCCTCTGGAGGGGCTGGACGCCTTGCGGGAGGCGCTGGCCTCGGGCCAGCGGTTGTGGGTGGACCTGGACACCTACGAGGACGCTGCCGAGGCGGAGGAGGTGCTGTCGCGGGTCTTTCGTTTCCACCCTTTGACCGTCGAGGACGCTCTTACAGCTGAGACCAACCCTCCCAAGCTGGACGAGCATGACGACTACATCTTCATCGTCTTCCATGCGCTGGGCGATTACGAGACCTTCGGCCAGGTGTCCACCCGCGAGGTGTGCCTGTACCTGGGCCGCAGCTATGTCGTTTCCTGTCACCACGGGCCGCTGCCGGCCCTGGATGGCATCCGACAGCGCTGTCTGGAGGACGGCCTGCCCCTGCGCCGAGGCCCCGACTGGCTGCTGCATGCCATCCTTGACCGCCTGGTGGACGACTACCTGCCCTGCATCGATGCCATGGAGGAGGCCCTGGACCGACTGGAGGCGGAGGCCCTGGCTGGCCAGAGGGCGGGGCTGCTGGAGCGAGTGCTGAGGCTGAGGGGCAACGCCCTTCACCTGCGACGGTTGACGGTGCCCCAGCGGGAGCTGCTGGCCCGCCTCTCGCGCCCCGAGTTCCCGCAGCTGGTGCGGCCCGAGGCCAATATCTACTTTCGCGACATCTACGACCACCTGGTGCGCACCGAATATCTCATAGAGGCCCTGCGCGACCTGACCGACAGCGCCCTCAACACCTACCTGACGGTGGTCTCCAACCGCCTGAACGAGGTGATGAAGGTTCTGACGGCGGTGGCCACCATATTCCTGCCTCTGACCCTCCTTTCGGGGATCTACGGCATGAACTTCGCCCACCGTGTGTGGCCCCCTTTCGAGAGCGGCTGGGGCTTCCCGACGGTGGTGGGAGCCATGGCGGCCCTGGGGCTGGGCATGGCCCTCTTCTTCAGGCACCGCGGCTGGCTGTAGCCGCTGGCCTAGGCCGGCCTTCTGTCCCATAATCCCTAAACGGGTGAGGAGCGATGCGAAGGGAGCTGGACGTCCTGGACGCCCTGCGCCTGGTCATCGGCGGGCCTGTCTGTCTTCTGACGGTCCGCTGGCGGGACCAGACGGATGTGACGCCCGTCATCTGGCTGACGCCGGTGTCTCGGCGGCCGCCCCTCATCGGCGTGGCGGTGCACCCGTCCCGACACACGCACGAGCTGATCCGCTTCGCCGAGGAGTTCGCCCTCAACATCCCCGGCCCCGACCTGATGGACCACACTCACTACTTCGGCGTGGTGTCGGGGCGGGACGTGGCCAAGCTGGACATCTCGAGGCTGCCCACGTTCCCCGCCTCCCGAGTGGAGGCGCCCCTGCTGGAGCACTGCCTGGCCTGGATCGAGTGCGGCCTGGAGGAGGCGCTGCGCCTGGGCGACCATACCTTCTTCGTGGGGCGGGTGGTGGCCGTCCAGGCCGAGCGGGAGGCATTCGACGAGACGTGGCTGGTGGGAGAGCGCCCCTACCGCCCCCTCCACTACCTGGGTGGCGAGTGGTACGGGGTGCTGGGCGAGAGGCTGCAGGCGCAGCTCCGCACCGACGAGGAGGGGGCCATTCAGCTGGGCGAGACCCCTGAGGAGCGGGAGCGGCGGCTGGAGGAGGAGGCCCGCGAACGGGAGCGCCGCCAGCGCGAAGGCGCTGAGTGAGGCGGCCCTAGGTCTGTAGTCCCCGGTACAGCTCCGACCTCAGGTCGCGCAGGGCGCGCACCACATCGCCGGCGAAGGCGGCTCCGTGCATGCAGGCCGCCACCCGGGGCTTGAGCGCCTCCAGACGGTCGAAGACGCGCGCCGTGTGGGGGCCTATCGGGTAATAGGTGGTGCGCCACTTCTGGCGCATGAAGGCATCGGCGGCCAGGGACGGCCCCACCACATCGCTTTCCACCACCGGCGGAGGGTCGCCGAAGTGGGTGAACAGGTCGCTGGCCAGCAGGATGCCCTCCGTCTCCTCGAAGGCGAGGATGGCATCCCAGTTGTGAGGCACATGCGGTGTGATCAGGAAGCGCAGCCGCCTCCGGCCCAGGACCAGCACCTCGTCATCGTTGACCACCCGTGGCCGGCGGCTGGAGAAGTCGCCCACATTGACTATGGCGCCCACCAGCCCGCAGACGGGCTCGGCGTTGGGTGCTGCCTGCAGGAACTCGTTCAGGGCCCCCGCCTCGTCCGCCTCCCAGTGAGACCAGGAAATGTAGCGCAGTCGCGACGGGTCCAGAACCTTTCGCACCGCCTCGATGGTCTCGGGGAAGATGCCGCGAGAGCCGGTGTGCCACAGCAGCGGCTCCTGGTCGACGATGAGGTACTGGTTGAAGGTGATGCCGCCATTGGGCGTCGGGGCCTGGAGGAAGGTCGAAATCCGGTAGATGCCCTCCGCTATCTCGTGGATCCTGGCCATGGCGCTCCTTTCTGTCGGTGCGGCCTGCGGGAGGGTAGAGCGGGGGCTAGCCCTCGGCCCTGCCTCATCCCCTCTCGGTGCCCCCTGGGGGGATGAGGACAGTATAACACCTTGGAGGTGGGGCGGCCTACACGGCCACCAGCTGGGGCAGTGAGAGGGTGGCTGACAGGTCCAGCTTGATGCCGGGGCCCATCGTGCTGGTGAGGGTCATGGCGCGGATGAACTGTCCCTTGGCCCCGGGCGGGCGGGCCCGCTGGATGGCCTCCACCACGGCGGCCAGGTTCTCCAGCAGCGCCTGGGTGGGGAAGGAGAGCTTGCCGATGGGGATGTGCAGAAGGGCGGTGCGGTCCAGCCGGAACTCCACCCGGCCCTGCTTGGCGTCGCGTATGGCCCGGGGCAGGTCCTCCGGGTCCACCACAGTGCCGGCCCTGGGGTTGGGCATGAGGCCCCTGGGGCCCAGGACGCGGCCCAGGCGCGAGACCTTGCCCATCACGTCGCGGGTAGCCAGGGCCACATCGAACTCGAGCCAGCCGCCCTCGATACGACGTATCAGGTCGTCGCTACCCACGTAATCGGCCCCCGCCTCCTGAGCGATGCGGGCCGCCTCGCCCTCGGCGAAGACCAGCACCCGCACCTGCCGGCCCAGGCCGTGGGGCAGCACCACCGAGCTGCGCAGCTGCTGGTCGGCGTGGCGGGGGTCGAGGGTGGTGCGCACGTGCAGCTCCACCGTCTCGTCGAAGCGGGCGTAGGAGACCTGCTTCAGCAGCTCGATGGCCTCCTGGGGGGTGTAGGTGCGGGTGCGGTCTACCTGCGCCCGCGCCATCAGATACTTCTTGCCCCGTCTGGCCATGCTGTCCCTCCTAGTCGGCCACCTCCACGCCCATGGAGCGGGCGGTGCCCTCCACCATGCGCATGGCGGCCTCAATGTCGGTGGTGTTCAGGTCTTTCATCTTCACTTCGGCGATGCGGCGCACCTGCTCGCGAGTGAGGCGCCCCACCTTGTCCCGTTTGGGGTTGGCCGAGCCCGACTCGATGCCCAGCTCCTTCTTGATCAGGTCGGAGACGGGCGGGGTCTTGAGGACGAAGGTGAAGGAGCGGTCCTCGTAGATGGTGATCTCCACCGGCACGATGCTGCCGGCCTGGGCAGCGGTGCGCTCGTTGTATTCCTTGACGAAGGCCATGATGTTGACGCCGTGCTGGCCCAGGGCGGGCCCCACGGGCGGGGCGGGCGTGGCCTTGCCCGCCTCCAGCTGCAGCTTGACTACCGCGCGCACCTTCTTGGCCATGTCTGCTCACCCACGCTAGTCTGCAATCAATGTCAACTGGGCTTGAGACCCGACCACACGCTTATGAATGGTGCGAACGAGCCAGGCGCTGTTCCCACTCCTCGCGCAGTCTCTCTCCAGCCCAGTCCAAGTAATCGCTGTCTATCTCGAAGCCGACGCAGGGCACGCCTAGCCTTATGCATGCTAAGGCCGTGGCACCGATGCCCATAAATGGATCCAGAACCAGTCGAGTGCGACCCAACCCGTGTAGGCGAATGCACATCTCAGGTAGCTTGACTGGAAAAGTCGCCGGGTGAGGCCTCTGCCGCTTTCGCGAGCGAATCGTCTCATAGGGGATGAACCACGTGTTGCCGCGACACCGCTTGTCCTGCTGCGCGATCTTCCACCGTCCGATGTTCGACTTGTCTTGGTAGGGCACCCCGATCGCTAGCCGGTCGAGAGCCACACGTCCCGTCTTGGTGAAGTGAAATATGAATTCATGGTTGTCATGCAGGAAGCGCGGGCTGGTGATGGGTTTGTAATGGCCTACAGCCACATCGCCGCTGATATTGGGATAGTTCCCCAGGTCCTCCTTCTCTATCGCTATGGACTTCACCCAGTGGATGACGTTCTGCAACACCATGTACGGACGCACCTGATTGGCGACATCCCAAGCTATCCAGGGGTCATTCGGCTTGTTGCCCATGTTGAGGAAGAACGACCCTTCTGGCTCCAGCACGCGCCACACCTCTTGCGCCACCAGCTCAATCCAATGCAAGTAGTCCTTGCGGGGGCGCGCGTCTTCATACCGGCCATATTTGGCGCCGATATTGTAGGGAGGAGAAGTCACCACGACGCTGACGGAGCCGTCGGGAAGCAGAGCGCGCATTCCTTCTAAGCAATCCATCAGATAGAGGCGGATGCCGTCCACTGCCACATAAGGCTCAGGCGTCAAGGATATACCCTCCTTAGCCGCTGCTCCGCTTCCCTTTTCAAAAAGGCCCACTGGGTCCCCTGTCGGCGCTCCCAGTCGTCCCCGTGTAGCTGACCCATCAGGATTTCCTTGATCTCAATCCCTCGCAGCGGAGGGCTCTTCCGCTTGTATTTTATCGCTATATAGTAGCCCTCGCCCGGAGAGACAAAGTTGCCCTTAATCTTCGCGTTGCTGGTCGTTTTAATCTGAACGCCTCGGCCGTCTGGTGTTGACAGATCAGGGGTGGAGCCGCCCCTCGGGTGAAAGCGCCACTTGGGGTCTAGCTGGCTGATACGCCAGGCGACGAGGTTGTGGAAGATGGCAGTCACCGTGTTGCTCTGCAGACTCAGATCCAGCAAGTGTATGCTACCATGCTGCCCGTGGTAGCCCATACTGGCCATGATGTCGGCTGCTTCCAGGGCGGCCTTGACTACAGCATCTGGGTCGAGGGGGATTTCCTCCATAGATTGTCACCCTACAGCCGCTCTACCTGCATGAAGTCCAGCTCCACGGGCGTGTCTCGCCCGAAGAACGAGACCAGCACCCGCACCTTCCCCTTCTCCAGGTTGATCTCCTCCACCGTGCCGATGAAGTCCTGGAAGGGGCCATCTATGATGCGCACCGACTGCCCCACCTGGAAGCTCACCTTCACCCGCGGCTCCTCGGAGCGCATCTGGCGAATGATGTTGCGCAGCTCCTTCTCGTCCAGGGGCACCGGCTGGGTGCCCGAGCCCACGAACCCCGTCACCCCCGGCGTGTTGCGGATGACGAACCAGGCCCTCTCGGCGCGCTCCCGCTCCTCGGGGGTCGAGGCGCTGTTCAGGTCGATGGTCTGCACGAGGATGTAACCCGGAAAGAGCTTGCGCTGGACCGTGCGCCGCTGCCCCTCGCGGATCTCGATCTCGTCCACCTCCGGCACCAGCACGTGGAAGATGAGGTCGCCGGCGTCCAGGGAGCGGATGCGGTTCTCCAGGTTGGCCTTGACCTTCTCTTCGTATCCCGAATAGGTGTGAATGATGTACCAGCGGCGAGAGGGGTCGAAAATCTCCTCGTCGGTGAGGCCCTCCAGCTGCTTGCGGGCGCGGGCCTCACCTTCGGCCTGAGGTCGCTCGAGGGCCGTCGCTTCCTCGCTGCGTCTGCGACGCGCCATATCCCTTCCCTCTCCCCTCTGCCTAGGGCCAACGGATGGCATGGGCCTTAGCCGAAGAGGCTGCGGCTGAGGAGCAGCTTCTCGATGAGCCAGGCGAAGGCGGCGTCTACACCGCCCAGGATGGCCCCCAGCGTCACGGCCACCACCACCACCACTACCGTGAGGTGGAAGGTGGTCTCTCGCGAGGGCCAGGTCACCTTCCTCAGCTCGGACCAGACTTCGGTGGCGAACTGGGGCAGGAAGCGCAGGCCGCCCCTTCCTGCCCGGGGGCCGGCCGATGGCCGGCTGGGCAGTCGCGGCGGGCGACCCTTGGGTGCCTGCCTGCTGACGATCGGGTGACGCCGTAAGGCCCGGTTCATCCTGCTCCTCTCCCAGCCAGCACCATTCTACACCTAGCGGGCCTCGCGGTGGGCGACATGGCGCCGGCAGCGCGGACAGTACTTGCGCAGCTCCAACCGGTCCGGATCGTTGCGGCGGTTCTTGCTGGTGGTGTAGTTGCGCCGCCGGCACTCGGTGCAGGCCAGGTGGATGACGATGCGGTCTCCCTTCTTCTTGGCCATAGGCCCCGGCGCCAGCCTCCTATTCGATGACCTTGGTGATGACTCCGGCGCCCACGGTGCGGCCGCCCTCGCGGATGGCGAAGCGCATACCCTCCTCCAGGGCCACCGGGTACATAAGCTCCACCGTCAGGTTGATGTTGTCGCCGGGCATCACCATCTCCACGCCCTGGGGCAGGATGACGGTGCCGGTGACGTCGGTGGTGCGGATGTAGAACTGGGGCTTGTAGCCGCTGAAGAAGGGGGTGTGGCGGCCGCCCTCCTCCTTGGTCAGGACGTAGACCTGGGCCTCGAACTTGGTGTGGGGCTTGATGGAGCCGGGAGCGGCCAGCACCATGCCCCGCTCCACCTCGTCCCGCTCCACGCCCCGCAGCAGGACGCCCACGTTGTCGCCCGGCAGGGCCTCGTCCAGGATCTTGCGGAACATCTCCACGCTGGTGGCCACGGTGCGGCGGACGTCGTAGGAGAAGCCCACGATCTCCACCTCGTCACCGGGCCGCAGGACGCCCCTTTCCACACGGCCAGTGACCACCGTGCCGCGGCCCTTGATGCCGAAAACGTCCTCGATGGGCATCAGGAAGGGCTTGTCGCGGGGGCGCACCGGCTCGGGGATGTACTCGTCCAGGGCCCGCATCAGCTCCCAGATGCACTGGTACTCGGGGGCATCGGGGTCGCTGTTGCTGGACTCCATGGCCTTCAGGGCGCTGCCTCGGATGACGGGCACCTCGTCGCCGGGGTAGCCGTACTTGTTGAGCAGGTCGCGCACCTCCAGCTCCACCAGGTCCAGCAGCTCGGGGTCGTCGACCATGTCCACCTTGTTGAGGAAGACGACCATGGCCGGCACCTCCACCTGGCGGGCCAGGAGGACGTGCTCGCGGGTCTGAGGCATGGGGCCGTCGTTGGCGGCTACCACCAGGATGGCGCCGTCCATCTGGGCGGCCCCGGTGATCATGTTCTTGATGTAGTCGGCGTGGCCAGGGCAGTCGATGTGGGCGTAGTGACGCTTCTCGGTCTCGTATTCCACGTGGGCGATGGCGATGGTGATGCCCCGGGCCCGCTCCTCAGGCGCCTTGTCGATGCTGTAGAAGTCGCGGTATTCGGCCAGCCCCCTCAGGGAGAGGACCTTGGTGATGGCCGAGGTGAGAGTGGTCTTGCCGTGGTCGATGTGACCGATGGTGCCCACGTTGACGTGGGGCTTGGTGCGGACGAACTTCTGCTTCGCCATTCTGGGTCCTCCTGGTGGATTTTGCCCTTCCTCGAGGGGAGGGCTGCTGTCGAGGGCCTCCTGTCCTGCTTCCGTTCTACCGGGCTGGAGCCCACAGCCGGACTCGAACCGGCGACCTCGCCCTTACCAAGGGCGTGCTCTACCACCTGAGCTATGTGGGCCCCGTATTCGACTGGTGGCGGGGGCAGGATTCGAACCTGCGTAGCCCATCTCAGGGCGCCTGGTTTACAGCCAGGTGGTTTTAGCCGCTCACCCACCCCGCCACGTGTCCCTCGCTGTCCTGGAGCCGAAGGCGGGACTCGAACCCGCAACCGGGCGATTACAAATCGCCTGCGCTACCATTGCGCCACTTCGGCCCCAGCCTCGGCCAAAGGCCAAGGCCGCCCCGCAGGGCGGCACCATGGCTAAGTATATGTCCCCCGTCGAAAACAAGTCAACGTCCCCAGCCGCTGGCCGCCCGCCGGGGCGGAAAGGTCCCGCCCACCCTCGCCCAAGGGTGGCTCGGCCCGGGCCGCAGGACGGCTCCCTCAACGCGGGTCGAAGACCGGCGGCCATATGCTCCCCGGGCGCGGCGGCGCCGGAGGGCGGTTGACGGGGCCCAAGACTGTCGCTACACTTGTTCTATCGAACAGGCGTTCCAGGAGGGGACATGAGGGAGCTGACCCCCAAGCAGCGGCGCATCCTGGAGTTCATCCGCCGCTTCATCGAGGAGCACGACTACCCGCCCAGCATTCGCCAGATCCAGGAGGGCTGCGGCCTCAGCTCCACCTCGGTGGTGGACTACAACCTGCGGATACTGGAGAGGCTGGGCTACATCCGTCGCGACCGGGAGGTATCGCGGGCCATCGAGCTGCTGGGGCCGGCGGGCAGGAGGCGGCCGCGACTGGTGCCCGTCCCCCTGGTGGGCACCATCGCCGCCGGCCAGCCCATCCCCGTGCCCGGCGAGGATGCCTGGTCGCCGTCGTGGGAAGAGGTGCTGGAGCTGCCGGCCGACATGGTGGGCAACCGCGAGAACGTCTTCGCGGTGAGGGTCAAGGGCAACTCCATGGTGGATGCCCTGGTCTACGATGGGGACATCGTGGTGCTGGAGCAGACCTCGACCGCCCGCGACGGCGAGATGGTGGCTGCCTGGCTGAAGCGCGAGGGCGAGGCCACCCTCAAGCGCATCTATCGCGAGGGAGAGCGGGTGCGGCTGCAGCCGGCCAACGAGGCCATGGCGCCCATCTACACCGAGGCCGACAACGTGGAGGTTCAGGGACGGGTGGTGGCGGTGCTCCGCTCCATGTCCTAGTCGCTGTCCCCTGCCTCCCAGGGAAGACGGGGAGGGCGCAGCGGCTCGGGGCGCTGCTTCTGCACGTAGTTGCGCAGCCCCTCTCGCATCTCCTCCGCCCGCAGGCTCTCGCGGTGCAGGTGGGCCTCCAGTGCCAGGCCGTCGGGCAGGGGCAGCGCCAGTCCCCACAGGGCAGCCAAGCGATCGTTGCGTAGGGACGTCTGAGGGTAGGTCGTCATGTGCTGGGCCACCGCCAGGGCCCGCTCCAACGCCTCCCCCTTGGGCACCACCTCCTGGACCAGCCCCATGCGCAGGGCCTGACGGGCGTCGATGAGGACCCCTGTCTCGATGAGGTAAAGGGCGTTGCCCAGCCCCACGATGCGCGGCAAGCGCTGGGTGCCGCCGTCTATCAAGGGCACGCCCCAGCGACGGTTCAGCACCCCGAACTGGGCTGTCTCGTCGCAGATGCGGAAGTCGCACCAGCAGGCTAGCTCCAGGCCGCCGGCCACGCAGTAGCCATTTATGGCGGCGATGGTGGGCTTGTGCACGTCCGTCACCCGCGTGAAGCCCATGGGGCCGTAGCGGTCGGCCCCGGCCCGGCGGGCGATCTGGACCTCGGCATCATGGGCGTATTTCAGGTCGAACCCGGCGCAGAAGGACTCCGTTCCTGCCCCGGTCAGCACCAGGACGTCCAGCTCGGGGTCGTTGCGGAAGGTCTCCACTGCCTCGTAGAGGAGCTGGGCCGTCTCGCCGTCGACACAGTTGCGCACATCGGGGCGGTTGATGATGACCAGCCAGACGCGGCCGTGTCGCTCCGTGAGGACCTTGGGGCCTGCCATCGCGCGACCTCCGTGGGGGTGGCAGGGCCAGCATAGGCCTGCCTCCGGCCAACGTCAAGGAAGGCGTAGCGGGCCTGCAGGTGCGGCGCTAGACTAGGGCTGACCGTCTCGTCGGCAGGAGGGGGCCATGGAACCCGGAACCTATCGCGGCTTCGACGTGACCATGCACGACCCAGGCATCGCCCTGGTGACCTTCAACCAGCCCGACCGCCTCAACGGCATGACCCAGGCCACCAAGCGTGACCTGGTGGAGCTGATGGCCCAGGCCCAGATGGACGATAACGTGCGGGTGGTGGTCTTCACCGGCACCGGGCGAGCCTTCTCGGCTGGCGACGACATCACCGGTCGCCGCGTGGCCTACGAGGGGGCCAGGGCGTTGGCGCCGGACATACCCCCGGGGCATCGCCACCCCCTCGGCACCTACGACGCCCTGCGGACCATTTCCCAGCAGCTGAACCTGGCCGTGCGCCAGCTGAGCAAGGTGACCATCGCCGCCATCAACGGCGTGGCCATACAGTCGGGCCTCTCCCTGGCCCTGGCCTGCGACTTCCGCATCGCCTCTAGCGAGGCGCGGCTGGGCAGCGGCACCCTGCGCTATGGCCTGATGCCGGACGAGGGGGGCCACTTCCTGCTGGTGCAGCTCCTGGGGGTGGCCCGGGCCATGGACTTCCTGTTGCGTAATCGCATCGTCTCGGCCCAGGAGGCGCTGGCCCTGGGCCTGGTGCACGAGGTGGTGGAGCCGGAGCAGCTGTTGCCGCGAGCTCTGGCCCTGGCGCGAGAGCTGGCAGAGGGGCCCCAACTGGCCATGCGGCTCCTGAAGCGGGCCGTCTACAACGCCGCCGAGATGGGCATGCTCCAGGCCTTCGATGACATCGCCGCCCGCACCGCCATCAGCGACCATCACCCCGATGCGCGGGAAGGGGTGACTGCCTTTCGCGAGAAGCGCTCCCCTCGCTTCAACCGCTGGCTGGAGGAGAGCGGGAGGTAGGGCCGTGGCCAGGAGCAAGCTCATGTCCCTCGAGGAAGCGGTGGACCACTTCGTGGCTGACGGCGACGTGGTCTACGCTGGCTATCTCTGCGTCCCGTTCGCCCTCACCCACGAGATCGTGCGCCAGGGCAAGCGCGACCTGGAGCTGGTGGGGGCCTCGGTGGTCTGGCCCACCACCGAGCTGGTGCTGGCAGGATGCTGTCGACGCATCCGCAGCGGCTACATCGGCGGTCCTCTGCGCTGCCGCGACATCGAGGCCATGATGGCCAGCGGCGAGCTGGAATACGAGGACTACAGCAACCAGGGACTGGCCCTGATGCTCATGGCCGGCGCCCTGGGCATCCCTTTCATTCCCACCCGCAGCTTCCTGGGCACCGACTACCTGGAGCGGGCCGAGGAGCATCCCGGGCGCATCCCGGGCTACAAGCGCCTGCACGTCATGGAGTCGCCCTTCGACGGCCAGCGGGTGGTGCTGCTGCCCGCCATCCGGCCCGACGTGGTGATAATGCACGCTCAAAGGGCCGACGAGGAGGGCAACGTGCAGATGTGGGGCCACCTGGGCGATGCCCGCTGGGGCCTATGGGCCGGGCGCAAGATAGTGGTGACGGTGGAGGAGATCGTGCCCACGGAGGTGGTGCGCGCCGACCCCAGCCGCACGGTGGTGCCCGGGGCCATCGTCAGCGCCGTGGTGCACTGCCCGTACGGCGCCCACCCTGGAGGCATCGCCGGCTACTACGACTTCGACTATGCCTTCCTGGGGCGGGTGCTGGGGCCAGCCCTGGCCTCTCGGGAGGCCTTCGCCCGCTTCCAGGAGGAATGGATAGACCCTGGGGTCTCGGACCGCCAGCGCTACATCGCCAAGGTGCAGGAGGCCATCGGCCTGGAGGCCTGGCGGGCCATTCACGTAGACCGACACCTGACGCCACGAGCGACGGTGGACTACGGCTACTCGGTCTCCCTCAACCTGCCACGGCGGGAGGAGCAGCCATGAGCGGGGACGGCTACAGCCTGGCCGAGCTGATGTGCATCGAGGCGGCCCGCCTCATGCCTGACGAGGGGGTGGCAGTGCTGGGGCTGGGGCTGCCGGTGCTGGCGGGCGCCTTGGCCAAGTGTCTGCACCACCCCGACCTGGTCGTCTGCACGGAGGTCGGCGCCATCGACTGGCGCCCCGACCCGAGCGCGGTGGCGAGGGCACCCATCGGCATCCACGATCTGGTCCTGAACGACGGCGCCGCCATGACCACAGACATGGTGGACGTCCTGGCCGCCCTTCTCATGGGCGGTCGGGTAGACATGGGGACCCTCACCGCCGCCCAGATAGACCGTTACGGCAACCTGAACACCCTGGTCATCGGCGATTACGCCAGCCCCGAGCGTCGGCTGGCTGGCACCGGTGGCAACACCGACGTCGCCTGTCTGGCCCGCCGCGTCCTGGTGCTGATTCCGCAGGAGCCGCGCCGCTGGGTGGAGCGAGCCGACTTCATCACCAGTCCCGGCTACATCGACGGGCCGGGGGGAAGGCGCCGGGCCGGTCTGGGCCCCCAGGGGCCCAACCTGGTGGTCTCCACCATGGGCGTCTACGGGTTCGATACCCCTGACGGCGGCGAGACAGGCTCCTGCCAGCTGGTGCTGGAGGCCGTCTTCCCTGGATTCGAGCCGGAGACGGTGCAGGCCCTGGTGCCCTGGCCTCTGCAGGTGGCTCCCGAGGTCAGAGAGGTGGAGCCGCCCACCGCCGAGGAGCTGCGCACCCTGCGCCGCCTCGACCCCTTCCGCCACTACCTGGCTCCCGGGCGCTACTGAGGGAGCGCGGGGGCCTCGTCTGTGACGGTGGGCACGTAAAGGGCCCCGGGAAGGAGAGGCTCCAGACCTTCGAGGGCGCGGGGGCAGCGGCAGCCCGAGTAGACGAAGACGTAGTCGGCCCGGTGCCACTGGGCCAGCTCGCCGCCGCTGCAGTCCCCCTTTCTCAGGCATTGCGACGTCTCGGCGAAAGCCTGCTGCCGTTCCAAGAAGGTGGCCCGCCCCAGCCACTCGCTGCCCTGGACCGTCAGCACGCTCTCGAGGCCTGTCAGGGCCGGTAGCCACTCGGAGGCGGGGTCGCTGGCCCAGGGCAGGCCCGATAGCACCAGCACCCTGGCTCCAGCCGGTGCGTTTTCCCGGAGCCAGACCATAGCTGCCAGGTCGTCCTTCGTGAGGCGGTTGAGGGGGCTCAGGGGCGACAGGTGGGCCATGCCCGACTGGACGGCGCCCAGCAACACCAGCGTTGCCAGCGTTAAGGCCGGGGCCGATGGGCAGCGCGGCCGCAGAGTGTGCCACAGCCTCTCCGCCGCCCAGGCGCCGCCCAGCGCGAGGGGTAGGCAGGCGATGGTCGCCGCCTTGCGCGGGTCCAACAGGAACAGGAACACCAGCCAGCCCAGGGGGAAGAACTGGCGGCGCCATGCCAGGAGGAGGACGCCGGCCAGCCCCCACGCGGCGAGCCACGGCAGCCCTGGCTCCCCATAAAAGAAGGGAACGACCAGAGGCAGGAGCGTCGCCAGAGGGCCGTAGCGGCTGCCGCTGGCGGCCCCGAGCAGGATGTCGGGGCCGTGGGCGATCAGGGCGTAGGCCCACCAGGGAGAGGCCAGCGCTAGTGCCAGCAGGGAGCCAGCGGCAGCCCGCAGCAACGCCCGCCGCCGCCCCTCTGGCCGCCCTAGGGCCACAGCGAACAGGAATGGGTGGGCCAGCGCCATCAGCCCCATCTCCGGGTGGGTCAGGACTGCCAGGGCAGCCCACAGGGGCAGGAAGCGCCCGCCCTCCTCCCTGACGGCCCTGACTCCCTGCTGCATGGACAGCAGCAGGAAGAAAAGGCCTGGCGAACGGGTGATGCCTCCGCCTACCACCTCCCAGTTCCAGCTACGGGGCAGCAGGGTGAAGAACAGGAGGGCCACCAGCCAGCGTGGCCAGGGACAGAGTTCCCGCAACAGCAGCCAGGCCGCCACCACCGTCAGGACGCTGAAGGCCAGGGGCAGGAAGCGGAGCACGTCCAGCAGCCCCCACGGCCCCAGGCGGTCGACGATTACGGACAGATAGAAGCCAAGGGGCGGGTAGGCGAATGGTATCTGCAGCGCCCCGTATTCCACTGTCTCGGGCAGACGGGGGAAGGAAGAGGCCAGGGCCTGTGCCATCAGATAGAACAGTCCGCCGTCGCCGGCAGGCACGCCGGGCGTCAGGACATGGGGCAGTCGAGTGGCCACGGCCAGGACGACCACGGCCACCGCTGCCGTCCGTTGCCAGCGGTGGATGCCCACCAGCGGCGACAGGCGAGGAGTGGGGAAGGCGGCAGTGGCAGCGCTCATGGCACAGCGGTCACAGGAGGTGACGGTGCACCCATCTGCTGAGACCGTCGGCGACGGGAGACGTTACAGAGGGCACCCGCCGGCGCTGCAGGCTACGAGCGATAGAAAAGCGGAGAAATATGGGCCTGGACTGAAAGAAGAAAATATTATCGGGACGAGGGAGGAGTACAGTAGCTGAGGACGGTCGAGACAGCGCCTTTTCTCTCTTGCTGCTCGGGGCCGTCAGGGGCTAATATCGGCTTAGGTTAGCACTCTCCCCCTGCGAGTGCTAAAGGTCGAGCCCAACAACACCGGTGAAGGGAGGGATGTGCCCATGACTACCAAGGCTGCCAGCAAGATCGTCCCTCTGGCCGACCGCGTGGTGGTGAAGCAGATCAAGCTGGAAGAGGTGCGCGCCAGCGGTCTGGTCATCCCCGACACCGCCCGCGAGAAGCCCCAGGTTGGCGAGGTCATCGCCGTGGGGCCCGGTCGCCTGGACGAGGACGGCAAGCGCATCCCCATGGACCTGAAGGTGGGCGACCGCGTGATCTACGCCAAGTATTCCGGCCAGGAGGTGCCGAAGGGCCTCTTCGGCTCCGATGAGGAGGAATACCTGATCCTCAAGGAGTCCGACATCCTGGCCAAGCTGGAGGACTAGTCCGGCCGGCCATATCTGACCGACAGGAGGTCGGGAGCCATGCCCGCCAAGCAGCTCGTGTTCAGCGAAGAGGCCCGGCGCCGCCTCAAGGAAGGGGTGGACGCCCTGGCCGATGCCGTCAAGGTTACTCTGGGCCCCCGTGGCCGCAACGTGGTCCTGGAGAAGAAGTACGGCGCCCCCTCGGTGGTGGACGACGGCGTCAGCGTCGCCAAGGAGATAGAGCTTAAGGACCCCTTCGCTAACCTGGGCGCCCAGCTGGCCAAGGAGGTGGCCACCAAGACCAACGACGTGGCCGGCGACGGCACCACCACTGCCACCGTCCTCGCCCAGGCCCTGGTGCGAGAGGGGCTGCGCAACGTGGCCGCCGGCGCCAACCCCATGGCCCTCAAGCGGGGCATCGAGCGGGGCGTGGAGGCCGTCGTCGAGGCCCTCCGGGAGGTGGCCCAGCCCGTAGCCGGTAAGGACCAGATCCGCCACGTGGCCACCATCTCCGGTCACGACCCCGAGATCGGCGAGATCATCGCCGATGTCATGGAGAAGGTGGGCAAGGACGGCGTCATAACCGTCGAAGAGGGCAAGTCCATCCGCACCGAGACCGAGTTCGTGGAGGGGATGCAGCTGGACCGCGGCTATGTGTCCCCCTACTTCGTCACCAACCCCGACCGCATGGAAGCGGTGGTGGAAGAGCCTTACATCCTCATCACCGACAAGCGCATCTCCTCCGTCCACGACATCCTTCCGATCCTGGAGCGGCTGCTCCAGATGGGCAAGAAGGACATCGTCATCATCTGTGACGACCTGGAAGGCGAGGCCCTGGCCACCCTCGTGGTCAACAAGCTGCGGGGCACCCTCAACGCCCTGGCGGTGAAGGCCCCGTCCTTCGGCGAGCGGCGCAAGGCCATCCTCGAGGACATCGCCATTCTCACCGGCGGCCAGGTCATCAGCGAGGACCTGGGCCGCAAGCTGGAGAACGCCCAGATCTCCGACCTGGGCCGCGCCCGCAAGGTGGTGGCCACCAAGGAGGAGACGGTCATCATCGAGGGTTACGGGTCCGACGAGGCCATCCAGGCGCGCATCAAGCAGATCAAGGCCCAGATCGAGGACGCTGCCAGCGAGTTCGACCGCGAGAAGCTCCAGGAGCGGCTGGCCAAGCTGGCTGGCGGCGTGGCCGTCATCAAGGTGGGCGCCCCAACCGAGGTCGAGCTGAAGGAGAAGAAGCTGCGGGTGGAGGACGCCCTCTCGGCCACTCGCGCTGCCGTGGAGGAAGGGATAGTCCCTGGCGGTGGCGTGGCCCTCCTGCGCTGCCAGAAGGCCCTGGACAAGCTGGAGGGCGAGCTGGAAGGGGACGAGTTGACGGGTGTGCGCATCCTGCGCCGCGCCCTGGAGGAGCCGCTGCGCCAGATCGCCGAGAACGCCGGCCTGGAGGGCTCCATCGTGGTGGAGCGGGTGCGCGCCTCCGAGGACCCCTTCTTCGGCTTCGACGCCGACCGCATGCAGTACTGCAACATGATCGAGGCGGGCATCATTGACCCGGCCAAGGTGACCCGCACCGCCCTGGAGAACGCCTCCTCCATAGCCGCCCTGGTGCTGACCACCGAGACTCTGGTGACGGAGATCCCCGAGCCGCCCAAGGCCCAAGAGCCGGCACCGCCCATGGAATACTAGGCGCCAGCGGCACCGAGGGGCCGCCCGATGCGTGGGCGGCCCTTTCTTTTGTTGGCGCGAGGGCGGGGCCTTCCTTCCCGGGTGCTACCGTTAGAGGGCGCCACCGTTTTACATTTAGTGGGAGCGTATGACCAGAGGAGCGCTGTGGCTGCTGGCGGCCGCAATCCTGCTGGCACTGGCCAGCGCCAGCGACGGTGCGGCCGCCGGCAGGATCGGCCCCCTGCCGCCTACCCCCCAGCTGAGGCTGTTGCAGGAGCGAAGGCCCCCGACCGGCCCGAAGGAGCAGCGCCTCTCCTACCATCTGGCCCGCCTGGCCGACCTGGACGACGCCCTGGCCCTCTATGCCCTGGACCCCCTCGGCATCGTCTTCGTCCCTCCCGACCTGGGGGCGCTGCTGCAGTCAGGGCTGGCCCGCCGCGATCCCCAGGACAGGATCCAGGTCTTCGTTTACGCAGACGACTTGGGGCAGGCTGCTGCCGCCGTTGGCGCCCTGGGCGGCAGGGTGGAGCGACAGGACGCGCGGGCGGGCATCTTGCAGGCGTGGGTGCCGGTGCGTCGTCTGCGGGCGCTGGCCTCCCGCCCCGGGGTGCGCTTCGTGGACCTGCCTGCCTATCCGGTCACCAACGTGGGCACCGTGACCTCGCAGGGCGACGATGCCCTCCAGGCCTCGGCCCTGCGGGGGCTGCTGGGGCTATCGGGGGAGGGGGTGCGGGTGGGCGTCATCTCCGACGGCGTGCGGGGGCTGGCCGAGAGCCAGACCCGGGGAGACCTGCCGGCCGTCAACATCACCGACTGCAACCTGGGCCCCGGCGACCTGCACACCATCGGCGCCGAGGGGACGGCCATGCTGGAGATCGTGCACGACCTGGCACCGGGGGCCGAGCTGTGGTTCGGCTACTTCGGCGGCCCACTGGGCACAGTGCTGGACTTCAACGCCGTGGTGGACTGCCTGGCCCGACGGGTGGACGTCATCGTGGACGATATCAACTGGTTCAACGCCGGCCCCTACGACGGCAGCAGCATCGTCTCCAGGCATACGTCCGATGCTCTCAACGACCGCTCCAATCGCGTGCGGGCCTACGTGACCGCCGTGGGCAATCAGGCCTCCACCCATTACGAGGAGCGGTTCCGGCCCTGTCCCGGCTCCCCTTCCTTTCATCTGTTCTCGGCCACGGCGAACACCATCGACCGTGGCGGTCTGGGCGTCCGATGCGACAATCCCGTCACGGTGCCCGCCGGCGGCACCCTGCGGGTAGTGGTGCAGTGGGACGACCCCTGGGGTGCGTCCTGCAACGACTACGACGTCTATCTGTTCGAGCATGACTCCCCCAGGGCCCTCGCTGCCAGCCAGAACTTTCAGTCCTGCGCCCAGAACCCCACCGAGCTACTGGTTTGGCAGAACCTGTCGCCCAACACGGTCACTGTGGACCTGGTGCTGGCGCCCATCGGCCAGCCTCAGGCCCGGACCTTCGACATCTTCTTCCTGGGGGGGACGCCTAACTACTTCACTCCCTCCAGTTCGGTGCCCAACCAGGCGGACGCCGCCGGGGGCGTGCTGGCGGTGGGGGCCATCAACTCCTTCGAGGAGGGGCGCGACCAGATAGCTCCCTACAGCAGCCGTGGCCCCACCAACGACGGTCGGATCAAGCCAGACGTGACAGGGGTGGACGGTGTGTCGGTCACCGGCTCCGGGGGCTTCACGACTACCTTCCTGGGGACCTCGGCTGCCGCGCCCCACATCGCCGGCATTCTGGCCCTTCTGTTGGAATGCCGACCTTCTCTGAAGGCAGGCGAGCCGGGGGATGCTCCCGACCAGGACAGGCTGGCCCTGCGGAACGCTCTCCTGCTGCTGGCGGTGGACCTGGGGCCGGCTGGCCCCGACAACACCTATGGCGCCGGTCGTGCCGATGCCCTGTCCGCCGGCCGCTTCCTGTGCGAACACGCGGCGGTGCTGTGGGGGGATGTGGACTGCAGTGCCACCCTGGACTCGGCCGACGCCCTGGCCCTGCTCAGGGCCTCCCTGGGCCAGGGGCTGGCCCAGCAGGAGCCGTGTCCCGACGTTGGCCAGAGCGTGGGCGGCCGCCTGATGGGCGACATGGACTGCAACGGTGTCGTCAACGCCGCCGATGTCCGCCTGTTGTTGCGGGCCGTCCTGGGAATGGCCGTGACGGTGCCCAGCGGGTGCCTGCGGCCTGGCACCCTGGTCTCGCTGAGCTAGAGGCCCAGCAGGGGGGCGAACTCCTCTTCGGAGCGGAAGGGGCCTACCACCGCCAGGTGCACCTGCTCCGGCCCCAGCAACTCCTCGGCCAGGCGCTTGACGTCCTGGGGTTGGACGGCCTCCAGGGCGGCGATGACCTCCTCGGGCGTTCGGACCTGCTTCAACAGCAGCTCCTGCCCACCCAGCCAGCCCGACAGGTTTCGGGTGTCCTCGAGGCGCAGCAGCAGGCGGCCCTTGGCCAGCTCGCGGGCACGGAGCAGCTCCTCCTCGCCCACACCGTCCTCCCGCAGGCGCGCCAGCTCCTCCAGCACCAGCCTGACCACCAGGGGGGCACGCTCGGGGTCGGTGCCGGCATATACGGCCAGAGAGCCGGTGTCCATGAACTGGTTGACATAAGAATGCACATCGTAGACCAGTCCCCGGCGCTCCCTCAGCTCCAGGAACAGGCGGCTGCTCATGCCTTCTCCCAGCACGATGGAGAGCAGGCTCAGGACATAGCGGTCGGGGTGCTGGAGGGGGAGGGCGTGGGCGGCCAGGGCCAGGTGGGCCTGCTCCGTTTCCTTGTAGCGGAGGGCCAGGCGAGGCCCGCGACCGTTCTGGGCGGGCCGCCAGGGGGCGGGCTCGCCGGCGGGCCAGCGCCCCGCCTTCTGCCATACGGCATCGGCCACCTCCTGGTGCTGGACCGGGCCGGCCACCGCCACCACCATGTTGTTGGGCACGTACTGGCGCCGCAGATAGGCCAGGGCCTGCTCGCGGCTGATGGCCGAAACGGTCTCCTTGCTGCCGGCCACATCGCGGCCCAGGGGCTGGCCGGGCCAGAGGATGGAGTCCACCAGCAGGTCCACCAGCTGGGGTGGCGAGTCCTCTACAGCCGCCAGCTCTTCCAGGACTACCTGGCGCTCCTTCTCCACCTCTTCGGGGTCGAAGCGGGGGGTGGACACCAGCTCCAGCAGCAGGTCCAGCACCAGGCGAAAGTGCGAGTGGGCAGCCTTGGCGTAGAAGACCGTTAGCTCGCGATCGGTGCCACCATTAATGTGGCCACCGATGGTGTCCACCACCTCGGCGATGTGACGAGCGGTAGGGTGGGCTTCGGTGCCCTTGAAGCAGAGGTGCTCCACGAAGTGGGAGATGCCCGCCTCCTCGTCTCGCTCGTAGCGGGAGCCGGCGGCCACGTACACGCTCACCGCCACCGAATAGGCGTGTGGCAAATGAGCGCTTATGACCCTCAGCCCGTTGGGGAGGACCGTCTTCTGGTACACGTGGGCCAACTCTCTCTGCCGGGCCTCGGCCGGTGGCGACAGGCCCGACCGCCGTGGGGGCCAATCATTATTGTCGGCCAGCCCTGCCCCAGGGTCAACGATGGCGGGGCAGGCTAGAAGAGGACGGGCCGTCGCTCCTTGAAGGCGTATAGCTGGGCAGGGCGGTGCCTTCCCTCCACCGCCCTGCCTCCTGTAGGCACGATGAGGCCCAGGGACAGCATGCGCCTGCGGAAGTTGCGCTTGTCCAGTCGCCGACCCAAGATGGCCTCGTACACCCGTTGCAGCTGGGACAGGGTGAACTGGGCCGGCAGCAGGGAGTAGGCCACATTGCTGTACTCCAGCTTGGCCCGAAGACGGCGCAGGGCGTACTCCACCACCCGCTCGTTCTTGAAGGCGAGGGGTGGTAGCCCGTCCACCGGCCACCAGGCCGGTGGCCACTCCTGTCGCTGGGCCAGGTGGGCCTGGCGGGCGTCCACCAAGGCGAAGTAAGAGACGGCTACCCCCTCTCGGTCGTCCAGGTCCCAGAAGGTATAGAGCTGCTCCAGATATACGTCGGCTACCCCCGTCTCCTCGGCCAGCTTGCGCACCGCTGCCTCGTCGGGCCCCTCGCCCGGCGAGAGGAGGCCTCCGGGCAGCGACCACCACCCCTGGTAGGGAGGGGCGCTGCGGCGGATGAGCAGCACCTGCAGGTTGCCGTCCTGGACGGTGAAGATGACTACCAGAGCGGCCACGGGGCGCAGGCCGATGCCGACCAGAGAGGGGTCGTGGGCCTCCGTGGACACGGGGCGCCTCCCCGGAGTCAGGCGGTAGCGGGGGCAGCGGCGCCCACCAGCTCGCCCTGAAGGGACCAGGGGCTGGCCCGCTCGATGCGGACCGACACCATCTGCCCCGGCCGGGCCTGGCCAGGGAAGTGGACCAGCTTGTTGGTGCGGGTGCGGCCGTAGAGCTTGCCCCCGCGCTCGCCCTCTACCAGCACCTCCTGGACCGTCCCCACCAGGGCCTCGTTGAGCTGGCGCGCGATGTTCTCCTGTAGCTCCTCCACAGCCCGGAGGCGTCGCATCTTCTCGTGATGGGGGACGTCGTCCTCCATGCGCCGCCAGGCGATGGTGCCAGGCCGGGGCGAGTAGGCGGCCACGTGCACCTTGTCGAAGCGGACCCGTGCCAGCAGGTCCAGCGTGTGCTGGAACTCCTCCTCGGTCTCGCCGCAGAAGCCGACGATGACGTCGGTGGTGATGGCGGCGCCGGGCACGAGGCCCCGTATCAGGTCTATCTTCTCCAGGTACTCGGCCACGGTATAACCGCGCCGCATCCTGGCCAGCACCGCGTCGTCGCCCGACTGCACCGGGATGTTGAAATACTCGCAGACCTTGGGCAGCTCGGCCACCCGCCGCACGATGCGCTCGGTCATGTCCCGCGGATAGGAGGTGAGGAAACGGATGCGCTCCAGGCCGGGAGTGTCGTGGATGGCGGCCATCAGGTCGCCCAGGTCGGGGCGGTCGGGCAGGTCATGGCCGTAGGCCTCCACTGTCTGGCCCAGAAGGGTCACCTCCCGCACGCCCCGAGAGCAGAGGTAGCGGACCTCTCGCTGCACGTCGGCGATGGGGCGGGATCGCTCGCGGCCACGACGGTAGGGCACGATGCAGTAGGTGCAGAACTTGTCGCAGCCGTGAATGACCGGGACGTAGGCGGTAGGGCCCCTGGGCTCGGGGAAGGTCTCGGGCCAGAACTCGCCTCCCAGGTCGGACTCGGGAACCAGCTCCCGCAGGATGGCGTCGAAGTCCTGGGGGCGCGCCCAGATATCCACGAAGGGCAGGCGGGCCTTCAGCTCGTCCACCTTCGGCCCCACCAGGCAGCCCATGACGGCGATGCGCAGGCCGGGGTTCTTGCGCTCCTTCAGGTGACGCAGGTACCCCAGATACGAGATGGCCCGGTCCTCGGCCTTCTGGCGGACTACGCAGGTGTTGACTACGGCCAGATCCGCCTCCTCTGGACGGGAGGCCTCCTGGTAGCCCAGGCGGGCGAGGCCAGCGGCCAGCTTGGCCGAGTCAGCCTCGTTCATCTGGCAGCCTTCAGTCCAGATGTGGTAACGCATGGCCATTTAGAAATTGTAGCACGGGGCGGCGTCCTCCTCCCAGCTTTATACTGGTGTCGTGGCCGAGGCGGAGAAGCCCCTGGACGAGGCAGCGGCGGCCCCGGCGGCCCTGGCTGGAGCGGGGCGGCGCCTGCGCGACCGTCTGGCAGCCGTGCCCACCCCATTGCTGCTGGGGGTGGCCGCCCTCCTGGTGCTGGCCGTGGCCGGGACAGTGGCCGTGCTGCCCTTGCTGCTGGGGGTCGACCAGGAGGACCTGGAGGCCCTGGGCTACCCGGGGGTGTTCCTGGCCAACTTCCTGGGCACGGCTACGCTCTTCTTCCCGGTTCCCGGCCTCACGGCTGGCGGGCAGCTCCTCATCGCCACCCTGGCCCGCACCCTGAATCCCGTGGGGGTGGCGCTGCTGGGTGGGCTGGGCATGGCCACGGCCGAGGTAACGGCCTACCTGGCGGGCCGAGGCCTGCGAGAGGTGAGTTCACAGCGGCCCATGCCCATCGGCGGCCCGGTGGGCCGTGCTCTCAGCGCCATCGCGCGCTGGGTGGACCGGCTGATGATGGGCTATGGCGTGCCCACCCTCTTCGTGCTGTCGGCTGTGCCGAACCCCTTCTTCGAGTTCGCCGGCATCACCGCCGGTGCCGTGCGCATGGCCTTCTGGCGCTTCTTCCTGCCGGTGCTGGCGGGGAAGATGGTGCGGGCCTTCCTGCTGGCCTTCGTGGGGGAAAGGATCATCGACCTCCTGCCGGGACCTTTCTGACCGTCTCTTTCCCACCCCCGACTGTAGCTCTCTTTGGGCATCCAACCCCCCGCACGTGTAACGACGGCGATGGGGGGGACGTCTCCCAAGTGCTAAGGTGGTAGCCTCTATGAGCGCTGCCGTTCGCTACGCCTATTCGCGCCTGGCGGGCGAGACAGACGTCGCGTCCCTCTTTCTGAGAGGTGCGCTGGTGCTGGGCGTCCCTCTCGCCCTGACCTTTACCCTGTCAGCACGTCAGGAATGGAACCCCCATTTGGGTTCGCCCCAGTCCCACTTCTATATGGTGTCGGCGCTGGCCCTGCTGGCCCTGGCCGTGGCCTTCGCCGCTGCCTGGGTGGCGGTATCGGCCCGCGACGTGCGCCTGTCGCTGCTGACGGTGGGTTTCCTGGGCATAGGGGCGATCATGGCCGTCCATGGCCTGGCCACCCCGGGCTTCGTGGTGCACCACGGATATCTGGGCACCACCGCCGCCTCGGCCTACTTCGCCCACCTGGTGGGGTCATGGATGCTGTGGCTGGCCACCGTGGGGCTGCCGTGGGGGCTCAGCAACTGGCTGGAGAGGCGGCTCTGGCTGCTGCTGGCCGTGGCGGTGGCCCTGTTCGGCGGCTACGCTGGCCTGGCCCTGGGCGCCCCTGACCTCTTCCAGGAGTTGCCCGTAGCGGGGCGACCGGGCAGCGCTGCCTTCACCTGGGCCATGCTGGCCGTGAACGTGGTCTTGCTGACGATGGTGGTGGGGCAGGCGGCTGTCTCTCACCTCCTGTCGCGGGCGCCCCTGCCTGCGGCCCTCGGGGCTGCTGCCCTGCTGCTGCTGGCCTCCCAGGTGACCCTGCAGGTGGCGGAGCCGTGGACCTTGGCCTGGTGGCTGTACCACATCTACCTCCTGCTGGGGCTGGGGGCGGTGGTGCGGGCGGTGGCCGTCGAGTATCTGGGCGGCAAGCCCCTGGCCCAGATCTTCCGCCAGTTGTCGTATGAGGACGTGCTCGCCCAGGTGCGGCAGGGCCTGTCAGATTCGGTCCTGGCCCTGGCTGCCGCTGCCGAAGCGCGCGACCGCTATACCTTCGAACACGTGACGCGAGTGGCCGAGCTGTCGGTGCTCATCGGCCAGGCCTTGGGGCTGCCGCGGCTGCGCCTCAAGGCCCTGGCCCAGGGCGCCATGCTCCACGACGTGGGCAAGCTCTACATATCAGACCTGGTCCTGCAGAAGCCGGACCGGTTGACACCCGACGAGTTCGAACAGATCAAGCGCCACCCTGTCCTGGGCTACGAGTTGCTGATGCGCCTGAAGGGGTTCGAACGGGAGGCCCTCAT
>JANXAP010000012.1 GCA_025062275.1 Dehalococcoidia bacterium | reverse complement strand
GGAGGTGGAACCGTGGCCGTCGTCAACAACGTGGACCTGGACGCCGTGGCACGCGAGGCGGAGGCCATCGCCAGGGACCCCGCCCGCGGCCGGCGAGTCAACCGCGGCGAGCTGCAGTGGCATCCTGACCCCTCGGGCCCGCAGATGACCGTCTCGGCCAGGTTCGAGAACGGCGAGCTGAGGCTGGAGCTGGACTCGCCCACCTTCATGGGTGGCAAGGGCTCCCGACCTGGGCCTTTGCACCTGTGCGTGCTGGGCCTCCTCTCCTGCTTCACCGCCACCTTCGTCACTGCGGCCTCGTCCCGCGGCATCCAGCTACGGAGTCTGAAGGCCACGGGCGAATGTCAGCTCGACCTGGGCCGTGCATTCGGCGTCTCCGAGGCGCCCACAGTGCAGGGCGTGACCTTCAGCATCGAGGCCGACACCGATGCCCCGCCCGAGGAGCTGGAGGCGGCCCGGCAGGAGGCCCTGGCCCGCTGCCCGGCCGTCTTCGCCCTGAGCAACCCCATCCCCGTAACGGCGGAGGTGCGCAAGGCCTCATGAGGCGGGTCATGGTGGTGGGCGGCGGCGGGCGCGAGCACGCCATCGCCTGGAAGCTGCGCCAGTCGCCCCGCCTGGAGGAGCTGTTCGTCGCCCCGGGCAACGCCGGCACTGCTGCCATCGCCACCAACCTGGACGTGAAGGCTAACGACATCGAGGGGCTGGTGGCGGTGGCCAAGGAGCACCGCGTCGAGCTGGCGGTGGTGGGGCCGGAGGAGCCGCTGGCACAGGGCCTGGCCGACCGCCTGGAGGCCGAGGGCATCGCCGTGTTCGGGCCGAAACAGGCAGGGGCCCGCATCGAGGCGTCCAAGGCCTGGGCACGAGAGCTGGTGTCCCGCTACGGCATCCCTCATCCAGCCTTCGCCGTGTTCGATTCGCGCACCGACGCCCGAGATTACGTCCAGTCGCTGCCCGAGCCGCCGGTGGTGAAGGCCGATGGCCTGGCCGGGGGCAAGGGCGCCTTCGTCTGCCAGTCGAAGGAGGAGGCGCTGGAGGTCATCGACCGGCTGATGGTGGACGAGGCGCTGGGCCCGGCCGGCCGCACGGTAGTGGTGGAGGAGAAGCTCAGCGGGCGGGAGGTCTCGGCCCATGCCTTCACCGATGGCCGCACTGTGGTTCCCATGCCCTTCGCCTGCGATTACAAGCGGGCGCTGGACGGCGACCAGGGCCCCAACACCGGCGGCATGGGGGCCTACAGCCCTGCCCTCTGGCTGGACGAGCCCACCGAGCGCTTCGTCCACCAGCAGGTGACGGAGGCAGCGGTGCGGGCCCTGGCCGCCGAGGGGATAGACTACCGCGGCGTCATCTACCCTGGGCTGATGGTCACCGACCGCGGGCCGCTGGTGCTGGAGTTCAACTGTCGCTTCGGCGACCCTGAGACGCAGGTGCTGCTGCCGCGGCTTAAGAGCGACCTGCTGGAGATCGCCTGGGCGGTGGCCAACGGCCGCCTGCACGAGGTGGCGGTGGAATGGTCCACCGATGCCTGCGTAGGCGTGGTCATGGCCTCGGGCGGCTACCCCGATGAATACCGCACAGGCTACCCCATTTACGGCCTCGGGTCGGTGGAGGAGGGCGTCCTGGTGTTCCATGCCGGGACTGCCCTGCGGGACGATGGGACCGTCGTGACGGCCGGCGGACGGGTTCTGACGGTGGTGGCCCTGGCGCCGACGCTGACGGAGGCGCGGGCGAAGGCCTACCGGGCCGTCCAGCACATCCACTTCACCCGCGCCCACTACCGCCGCGACATCGCCGCCCCGGCCCAGGACGCCAAGGTGCAGTAGGCGCCTGCCGGCCGTGACCCTGCGGCCTGGCGACGTTAGAATCGGCCTTAGCAGCGGTGCCGCCGCCTGCATGTGACCTGCCCGTCCGCCGGGTCGCTGCAGGCCTCACGCTCGGCCCTCGGGCTGCACGGGCGAGGGCTGCAAGGGTGCACGTGCCAGGCAAGCGAGCGAAACTCAGGAGGAGCAGGGCATGGCCAAAGTAGCTGTCGTTGTCGGCTCCCAGTCGGACCTGCCCCAGGTGGAAGAGGCCCAGAAGATGCTGGAGCGCTTGGGCATCGAGTGCGAGGTGCACGTCATGTCGGCCCACCGCACCCCCGAGAAGGTGCGCCAGTTCGCCCAGGGCGCCCGTGAACGGGGCATCGGCGTCATCATCGCCGCTGCCGGCATGGCCGCCCACCTGCCGGGGGTGGTGGCCGCCTGGACAACCCTGCCCGTCATCGGCCTTCCCCTGGCGCGGTCGGCCCTGCAGGGGCTGGACTCGCTTCTGTCCATCGTCCAGATGCCGCCGGGGGTGCCTGTGGCCTGCGTGGGCATCGACGGCGCCCGCAACGCTGCCCTGCTGGCCGCCTCCATCCTCTCCCTCAGCGACCAGGCTGTGCGGGAGGCTCTGGAGGCCTACCGACGGGAGCTGGCGGGCGGCTGAACGCAGCCCTCTGGTGCCGCCGGGCTGGGGACAGCCCCGAGCGCTCCGGGGCCTGGGCGCCGGCGGGCATTCTCGAGCGGACGCGGCTCGCCTTGACCGCCCCCTCGGGCCGTTGCTACCATTCCCCTCGGGTGGGCGGTTAGCTCAGTGGGCAGAGCGCAGCGTTGACATCGCTGAGGTCAGAGGTTCGAGTCCTCTACCGCCCACCAGCCAGGAGAGGCGGCGCCGGGCCAGGGCGGTGGCCCCTGGCCCGCTGAGTTTGTGGGACAGGCAGGGAAGGCGATGGCGCCTCCGGGAAGGGAGCCTCCCAGCGTGCGGCTCCTGCGCCTGTGGCTGGTGGGCCTGCCCCTGGCCATGCTGGCCGCCGCTGTCGCCTTCGCTGCCCTCGCTGCCGCCCGCGGCGATTGGGTGCTGACGGGCATTCTGGTGGCCCTGGCTGCCCTGGGGCTGGGCCTCGCGGTGGTCCAGGGTAGACTCCTACGTCGGGCGCTGGGCCGCTAGGCCGCCGCGTGAAGGCCATGTCGAAGCTGGACGAACTGCCCAAGGAGGAGCGGCTCTACCGCATGCGCCACTCGGCCGCCCACATCATGGCCGAGGCGGTGCTGAAGCTCTTTCCAGGCGCCAAGCTGGGCATCGGCCCGCCCATCGACACCGGGTTCTACTACGACTTCGACCTGCCGCGTCCCCTGACTCCCGATGACCTGCCGCGCATCGAGGAGCTCATGCGGGAACGCATAGCTTCCGATGTTCCCTTCGTCCACGAGGAGATATCCAAGGAGGAGGCGCGACGCCTCTTTGCCGACCAGACCTACAAGCTGGAGCTGATCGAGGAGATAGAGGACGACAGGGTGAGCCTGTACCGTCATGCCGACTTCGTGGACCTGTGCCAGGGTCCCCACGTCGAGCGCACCGGCCAGGTGCCGCCCTTCAAGCTGCTGTCGGTGGCGGGCGCCTACTGGCGGGGCGACGAGCGGCGTCCCATGCTGCAACGGATCTACGGCGCCCTCTTCGAGACGCAGGAAGAGCTGGAGGAGTATCTGCGGCGACTGGAAGAGGCCCAGCGCCGCGACCATCGTCGTCTCGGACGGGAGCTGGACCTGTTCAGCTTCCACGAAGAGTACGGGCCGGGGCTGGTCTATTGGCACCCCAAGGGCGCCCGCGTCCGTACCATCATCGAGGACTTCTGGCGGCGTGAGCACTTCCGCCGCGGCTACGAACTGGTCTACACCCCCCATATCGGTCGTGCCACCCTCTGGCAGACCTCGGGGCATCTGGACTTCTACGCCGAGAACATGTACTCGCCCATGGACGTGGACGGGCAGGCCTATTACCTGAAGCCCATGAACTGCCCCTTCCACATCCAGATCTACAAGTCGCGGGTGCGCAGCTACCGCGAGTTGCCCATCCGCCTGGCCGAGCTGGGCACCGTCTACCGCTACGAGCGGTCGGGGGTGCTGCACGGACTGCTGCGGGTGCGGGGCTTCACCCAGGACGACGCCCACATATTCTGTCGGCCGGACCAGGTTCAGGCGGAGATCGAGGGCTGTCTCGACTTCATGCTGCTGTTCTTCGAGGCCTTCGGCTTCCGCGAGTTCCGGGTCTATCTGTCCACCCGCGACGCCGAAGGCAAATACGCCGGCTCCCCGGAGGACTGGCAGATGGCCGAGGCCACCCTGCGCAGGGCGGTGGAGGACAGAGGCCTGAGCTACCAGGTGGACGAGGGCGGCGCTGTGTTCTATGGCCCCAAGATCGACGTGAAGCTGGTGGACGCCATCGGCCGCGAGTGGCAGTGCACCACCGTCCAGTTCGACTTCAACCTGCCCGAGCGCTTCGACATGACCTACGTGGCTGCCGACGGCTCACGCCAGCGCCCCTACATGGTCCACCGGGCCATGCTGGGCTCCATGGAGCGCTTCCTCGGGGTGCTCATAGAGCACTACGCGGGCGCCTTCCCCACCTGGCTGGCCCCGGTGCAGGCGGTGGTGATACCCATCGCCGACCGTCATCTCCCCTATGCCCGTCAGGTGGCCGAGCGTCTGAGGGAGGCCGACCTGCGGGTGGAGGTGGATGACCGCCAGGAGCGGATGCAGGCCAAGATCCGCGACGCCCAGCTGCAGAAGGTGCCCTACATGCTCATCGTGGGAGACCGGGAGGCCCAGGCCGGTGGGGTGGCGGTGCGCCTCCGCTCTGGCGAAGACCTGGGCACAGTACCGCTGGAGGATCTCCTGTCGAGGCTGGTAGCTGAGGCCCGCCAGGCCCCTTGAGGCCGACTGCCCCCAGGCCCGTCCCACCCATCGGGCGTCGCTGTCCGCGCCGGCCGGAAAATTCCTGCCAGTGTCCGGCGAGTCGAAGGCAGGGACATCCGCGGCATTTGAAAGACCGGTGCCCGTCCTCACTACAGGGCCAGGCCCGCGGCCCTTGCCTTTAGGCCTCATATAGGCCAAACTAAGGAGGCGAATAGAAGGACTGCATGTTCCGAAAGATCCTCATAGCCAACAGGGGCGAGATAGCCCTGCGGGTGGTCCGGGCCTGCCGTGACCTGGGCATCCGCGCTGTAGCCGTTTATTCGGAGGCCGACCGCAACGATCTGCACGTCCGCCACGCCGACGAGGCCTATTGCATCGGCCCGCCTCCTGCCCGCGAGAGCTACCTCAATATCGGCCGCATCATCGAGGTGGCCAGGAAGGCCAAGGTGGACGCCGTCCACCCCGGCTATGGCTTCCTGGCCGAGAACGCCGACTTCGCTCAGGCCTGTGAGGACAACGGCATCACCTTCATCGGGCCGTCGCCCCAGGTCATCCGCTCCATGGGCGACAAGCTGCGGGCGCGACAGCTCATGCAGGAGGCTGGCGTGCCGGTGGTGCCCGGCACCGAGGAGCTGTCGGAGCAGGAGGAGATAGAAGAGGCGGCCACGCGCATCGGCTTCCCCATCCTGGTGAAGGCGGCAGCTGGCGGCGGCGGTCGGGGTATGCGCACCGTCTTCCGGGCGGAGGAGCTGCCGGCGGCCCTGGAGCGGGCCCGCCGGGAGGCCGCCTCGGCCTTCGGCAGCGGCGTCGTCTACCTCGAGAAGTACCTGGAGCCGGTGCGCCACATCGAAGTCCAGGTCATCGCCGACCACCACGGCAACGTGGTGGTACTGGGAGAGCGCGAGTGCTCCATCCAGCGCCGTCACCAGAAGATCATCGAGGAGGCCCCCTCCACCGCCGTGGACGACGACCTGCGCCAGCGGCTGATGGAGCTGGCCCGCCGAGCCGTGACCTTTGTAGGATACCGCAGCGTGGGCACTCTGGAGTTCCTGCTGGACCAGGAGGGCAACATCAACTTCCTGGAGATGAACACGCGCCTCCAGGTGGAGCACCCCGTCACCGAGATGGTGACGGGGGTCGACCTGGTGGCCGACCAGATCCTGGTGGCGGCTGGCGAGCGTCTGCCCTACCGTCAGGAGGACATCCGCCTGCGCGGGTGGGCCATCGAGTGCCGCATCACTGCCGAGGACCCCTTCCAGAACTTCCTGCCCTCGGTGGGCACCGTTACCTATGTCAGTGTGCCCGGCGGCCCCGGCGTGCGGGTGGACAGCGCCCTCTACGATGGCATGGAGGTCACCTACTACTACGACCCTCTGGTGGCCAAGCTGGTGACATGGGGTCGCGACCGTCGCCAGGCCATCGCCCGTATGAGGAGGGCGCTGCGCGAGTTCAAGATCGTGGGCATCAGCACCAATATCCCCTTCCACCTGCAGGTCCTGGAGGATCCCCGTTTCGTCGCCGGGCGGCTGGACACCCGTTACGTGGAGAAGCACTATCGTCCCCGTGCCGAGCGCGGCGATGAGGAGCGGGCAGCCGTGCTGCTGGCTGCCCTGCTGGCCCATAGCCGGAGGGCCAGCCCGAGGCCCGTGGTCGTCGATTCGGGTGGCGGCTGGCGCCTGGGGTGGAGGCGGTTCCAGGCGCGCCACGGCCACCACCTGATAGGGGAGCGGAGCCTGTGGCGGAGAAATACCTAGTCCGCCTGGGCCGCGACATCTACGAGGTGGAGGTGGAGGAGGGACCGGACGGGTTGCGGGCTGCCCTGAACGGCCACTGGCACCGGCTGCGCCTGGAGCAGGTGGGGGTCGGGTCCCAGCCGCTCTACCTCCTGGAGGTGGACGGTCGCCCCTTCGAGGCCTACGCCGAACCCCGCGCCGGCGGCTACGAGGTCACCATAGGCTTCCGTCGCTACGCCGTCCACGTCCAGACGGCCCGTAGCGGGCGTCCCGTGATGCCCACAGTCGAGGCCGAAGGCTGGCAGCCTGCTGCTGGCGGCGGCTGGATGGTCCTTTCGCCCATGAGCGGTGTCGTCCAGGAGGTTCAGGTGTCGCCAGGGCAGCAGGTCCGCGAAGGCGATGTCCTGCTGGTGATCGAGTCCATGAAGATGAACAATGAGCTGCGGGCCCAGTACGGCGGCACCGTCCGCGAAGTCTACGTGGCGACCGGGCAGAGGGTGGAGCCAGGCCAGGCCCTGTTGCTGCTGGCCTAGCTTGTAAATCGTCCGCTCATGTGTTATAGTTCGGGCCGATAAAACTCGGGAAGGGGGACAGAGGCTATACGGAAGGAGCTGCCGATAAACGAGCGGATACGGGCCAGGGAGGTCCGCCTCATCGACCAGAACGGCCGCAATCAGGGGGTGGTGCCTCTGGCCAAAGCCCTGGCCATGGCCAGGGAGGCGGGCCTAGACCTGGTAGAGGTAGACCCTAGCGGTAACCCACCCGTATGCCGCATACTGGACTACGGCAAGTGGAAGTACCAGCAGGAAAAGAAGGAGCGTGAGGCCCGCCGCCACCACAAGGGCGGCGAGCTGCACGAGGTAAGGCTGCGGCCCAACATCGGGCAGCACGACCTGGAGTTCAAAATCAAGATAGTGGCCCGCCTGCTGGAGGGCGGCGACAAGGTGCGAGTGGCTGTCCGCTTCCGCCGGGGTCGCGAGATGGACCACCCGGAGCGAGGCCACGAAGTGCTCAGGAAGGTGCGAGAGGCCCTCGATGGCATCGGGGTAGTGGAGCGAGAGCCGGTCATGGAGGGCCAGTTCCTGAGCATGATAATCGCGCCCGGGCGCAAGAGCGCCCAAAAGGCAGGGGCTGCCTCCGGCAAGCGGGAGGTGGAGAAGAGCCTTGCCCAAGCCGAAGAAGTATAAGCTGAAGAGCCACTCGGGCGCTAAGGATCGCTTCCACGTCACGGGCAGCGGCAAGTTCGTGCGGCGCAAGGGGCACGTGAGCCACCTGCACCGCAAGAAGCGCCCTGCCACTCTGCGTCAGGCGTCCCAGAAGCTGCCCGTCTCGGACGCCGACGTGCCGCGACTGCGCCGGCTGCTACCCTATTCGTAGGGCCAGGGAGGAAGTTGGACAGTGGCCAGGGTCAAGCGGGGCACCAACAAGAGGCGTCGACACAAGAAAGTGCTGGCCCAGGTAAAGGGGCATGTGGGAGCACGCCACCGCTCCTACCGTCGCGCCCACGAGTCCCTGATCCACGCCTTCTACTACGCGTACGAACATCGGCGCGACCGCAAGGGGCAGTTCCGGCGGCTGTGGATCGCTCGCATCAACGCTGCTGCCCGCCTCCATGGCCTCTCTTACAGCCGCCTGGTGGACGGGCTCAAGAGGGCGGGCATAGAGCTGGACCGCAAGGTCCTGGCCGACCTGGCGGTGCGGGAGCCCGAGACCTTCGCCGGCCTCGTGGCCAGGGCCAGGGACGCCCTGGCCAGCTCCAGCTAGCCGCGCAAGGACGCCCCCAGCTCCCTCTCCAGCTGGGCCACGATCCGTCGCCGCTCCCGCGCTACCTCTTCGTCGCTGGGGGTGCGGTCGAGGGCCTGATAGGTGACGGCGAAGGCCAGCGATTTCTTCCCTTCCGGCACCGGCGGCCCCGTGTAGACGTCGAACAGCTCTGCCCTGACCACCAGGGGGGACGACTCGATAACGCTACGCACCGCCCCTGCCGGCACCTCGGCGTCCACCACCACCGCCAGGTCCTCCCGCACCGGCGGGAAGCGGGAAATGGGTCGGTAGAGGCGCCCGCCCGGCACATGGGGCAGAAGGCGCTCCAGATCCAACTCGAACAGATAGGCGTCTCCCTCCACCTCGAAGGCGCGGGCGACCTCCGGATGGACCTGGCCCAGCAGCCCCACCTGCTGCCCGCCCACCACCACGGCGGCGGTGCTGCCGGGCAGGAAGACGGCGTGCTCGGCCGGCACGAACTGCGCTTCGATGCCCAGCGAGGCGAGGGCCGTCTCCAGCATCCCTTTAGCGTCGAAAAAGTCGGCCGGTTCTCCCCTGGGCAGGCCCCAGCGATCAGGCCTCGGGCCGGCAACGACCCCCGCCGCCATTTCCACTTCCCGAGGCAGGTCGTCGGGCCGGGGAAGGAAGACGCGGCCCACCTCGAACAGCGCCACCAGGCCCGGTCGCGAGCGCTGGTTGCGGGCCAGCGCCCTCAGTAGCCCTGCGCGCAGAGTGGTGCGCAGGAACTCCAGCTCGCGGCTCATGGGATTGGCCAGGCGCAGCGGCGGATGCGACTCCATCTCCTCGGGCGACAGGGCTCGGGCCAGAGTCTCGCGGTCGCTGAGGGGATAGGTGATGACCTCCTGCATCCCGGCCTGTGCCAGGGCATCCCTCAGCCGTTCCCTCAGCTCCCGCAGCGGCTCTCTCTCGGCGGGCGGCAGCGAGGGCGCCCGCAACACCGAGGGGATGCGGTCGTAGCCCACCACCCTGGCCACCTCTTCGGCCACATCGTCGGCGATGCGCACGTCGGTGCGCCAGTAGGGCGGCGTTACGACGTAGGTGGCAGGGCGACGCCACCCTACCCGGAAGCCCAGCGCCGAAAGGGCGCGCTCCACTTCCTCCCTGGGCACGTCCATCCCCAGCACCGTTCGCAGGCGCTGGGCCGTCAGATGCACTGGCGACGGGCGGTGGCGCTGGGGGAAGATGTCGATGATGCCGCGGGCTGCCTTGCCACCGCACAGCTCCACCATCAGACGGACAGCGCGGCGGGCGGCGTAGATGGGCAGCAGGGGGCTGAGGCCCTTTTCGAACCTCAGAGAGGCCTCGGTGCGCAACTTGAGGGCCTGGGCCGTGCGGCGCACGCTGGGGCCGAAAAAGGTGGCCGACTCCAGCAACACGGCAGTGGTGCCCTCGTCCACCTCCGAGTTGGCCCCGCCCATCACCCCCGCCACCGCCACCGGCCGTCGGGCATCGGCGATGACCAGCATGTCGGGCCGCAGGCGTGCCTCGCTGCCGTCCAGCAGGGTCAGGGTCTCGCCCTCCCGCGCCCGCCTCACGACGATGCTGCTCCCCTCCAGCTTGTGCAGGTCGAAGGCATGCAGCGGCTGCCCCATCTCCAGCATGACGTAGTTCGTTATGTCAACGACATTGTTGATGGGGCGCAGGCCTGCTGCCTCCAGGCGTCGCTGCATCCAGCTCGGCGATGGGCCGATGCGCACCCCCGTAACCACGGCCGCCACGTAGCGCGGGCACAGGTCGGGCGCTTCCACCTGCACCGAGGCCAGGCGGCGCACGGGCGGGCCGTGGGCCTCGTAGTCCAGGGGAGGCTCCCGTACCTGGGCGCCGGACAGGGCTGCCACTTCGCGGGCGATACCCAGCACCGACAGGGCGTCGGGGCGGTTGGGCCTTATCTCCAGCTCCAGCACGGTCTCGCCCAGGTAAGAGGAGAGGGGGATGCCCAGGGGCGCATCGTCGGGGAGGACCATGATGCCGCTGTGGTCCTCCGAGAGACCCAGCTCCAGCTCTGAGCAGATCATGCCCGCCGACTCGACTCCGCGTATGACAGCGCGGCGCAGGGGGGCTGGCTGGTGGCTACGAGGGTCGATGAGGACCGCCCCCTCTTTGGCAAAGGCAACCTTCTGGCCTACGGCCACGTTGGGAGCGCCGCAGACCACCGTCTGCCGTTCGCCTCCCAGGTCGACGGTGGCCAGCACCAGCCGGTCGGCGTTGGGGTGGGGCCGCAGCTCCACCACCTGCCCTACGAAGACGTTCTGCCAGTCGCCCGTCCGCACCACGTCGGCCACCTCCAGGCCAGCGTCGGTGAGGCGGCGGGCCAATTCCTCGACCGGCAAAGTTATGTCAACATATTCCGACAGCCACGAGAGGGGCACCCTCATGTTCGGCTCCTTCGCCTCAGAACTGTTCCAAGAAGCGTAGGTCGTTCTGGTAGAAGAGGCGGATGTCGTCGATGCCGTAGCGGAGCATGGCGATACGCTCGATGCCCAGGCCGGCGGCGAAGCCGGTGTAGCGTTCGGGGTCGTAACCTACGTTGGCGAGGATCTGGGGGTGGACCATCCCGGAGCCCAGGATCTCGATCCAGCCCGACTGTCCGCAGGTGCGGCAGCCTTCGCCCCGGCACTGGAAGCAATCGATGAGGACGTCCATGCCCGGCTCCACGAAGGGGTAGTACTCGCAGCGGAAGCGCACGCGTCGCTCCGTCCCGAAGAGACGTCGGGCGACCTCGGCCAGAGTCCCCTTGAGGTCGGCCATGGAGATGCCCTCGTCCACCGCCAGGACTTCCACCTGAGTCAGCATCCACTCATGGGTGGGGTCGGTGGCCTCGTAACGGTAGCAGCGGCCCGGCGAGACGATCCGTATGGGCGGCCGGTGCTTCTCCATGTATCGCACCTGGTTGGGCGAGGTGTGGGTGCGCAGGAGCATGGGCATCTCGCCGTCGCGACGGTAGTCGATCCAGAGGGTAGCCCACAGGTCGCGGGCGGGGTGGTCCTTGGGGATGAGAAGGGCCTCGAAGTTGTAGTAGTCCCATTCCACCTCGGGGCCCTCCACTACCTGGAAGCCCAGGGCGCCGAAGGCGGCCAGCACGTCCCGCAGGGTCTGGGTGACCGGGTGGAGTCGCCCCCTGGGCACGGGCCGGCCGGGGAGGCTCACGTCCACCGCTGCCTGGGCCAGCTTCCTCGCCAGCGCCTCCTGCTCCAGCCGCCGACGCCGCTCCTGGTAGGCGGCCTCCAGGGCCTCCAGGACGCGGTTGGCAGCTGCCCCCACCCGTCGGCGCTCCTCGGGCGGCAGCGAGGGAAGCACCTTGGTGACCTCCCTCAGGCGGCCGCGGCGCCCCAGATAGGCCAGGCGCCAGGCGTCCAGGGCCTCCAGGTCCTGGACAGCGGCCAGGGCCTCCCGCGCCTCCCGCTCCAGCTGGTCCAGCGAATCGGTCAGGGAGGGCATTGCGGCACCCAGTATGGGCTGAGGGCTGTCTAGGGTCAACAAGGCCCCTGGGGAGGAGCGCCTTGACACCTCCTGCAGCGGCGCTATGATGGCGGCGACCAGAATTCTCGCCGCGGGAGGGACCTTCCATGGCCATGCGTGCCTACGTCCTCATCGAGGCAGCTGTCGGCAAGGCCAAAGGGGTGGCCGAGGGTGTCCAGAGGCTGTCCTCGGCCGACGCCCGCGTCGTCGCGGTGGACGCCGTCACCGGCCCTTATGACGTCATCGCCCTCCTGGAAGCTGACGACCTGGACAAGCTGGGGCGAGTGGTTACCGAGGGCATCCAGCAGGTGGACGGCGTCCAGCGCACCACCACTTGCCTCGTAGTCCGTCTGAGCTAGGTGCGCTGCCCGCCCCCGGTGCTACAATGGTGGCGACGCCACCGTTGCGCCCGGGCTATGATCAGCATCCAAGAGGCGCTGGACCGAATCCTCGGCTACGTGGACGTCCTCGAGCCCGAGGAAGCGCCGCTGTTGCGGGCCCTGGGACAGGTGCTGGCCGAGGACGTTCACTCCCCCTTCGATATACCTCCCCTGGACAACACGGCTATGGACGGCTATGCCGTCCGCGCCCGTGACACCAGCGGCGCCTCTCCCGACCGTCCCGTGGAGCTGGAGGTGATCGGCGAGGTTGCAGCTGGCTACGTCTTCCCGGGCGAGGTGTTGCCGGGCACTGCAGTGCGCATCATGACCGGCGCCCCCATCCCGGCCGGCGCCGATGCTGTGGTGCCCTTCGAGGACACCGACGAGCCTTTCGATGCTCCCCCCGAAGGCGCCCGCCGTCTGCGTAGGCGGCGACGAGTGCGCATTTTCCGCGAGGCGGCGCCCGGGGCCAACATCCGCCGAGCCGGAGAAGACATAGCTCGCGGGCAGCGGGTGCTGAAGGCTGGCTCCGTCCTCCGCCCTTCCGATATCGCGGTGCTGGCCGCCCTGGGCCGGGCCACCGTCAGGGTGGTGAGGAGGCCGGTGGTGGCCATCATTTCCACCGGCGACGAGCTGGTGCCGCCTGGACGGCCCAAGCCGCAAGACAAGATCTACGACAGCAATGCCCACGGCCTGGCTGCCCTCGTCCTGCGTTACGGGGGCATCCCGCGGCTCCTGGGCATCGCCAGGGACACGGTGCGGGCCTTGCGGGCCAAGCTGGACAGAGCGCTGGACGCTGACATGGTGGTCACCTCCGCCGGTGTCTCACGCGGTTACTACGATGTGGTGAAGGAGGTGCTGGCCCGCGAGGGGGAGGTGGACTTCTGGACGGTGGCCATGAAGCCCGGCAAGCCCCTGGCCTTCGGCTGCTTCTACCGCGGCGAGCGGAGGGTGCCGCACCTGGGCCTTCCGGGCAACCCCGTCAGCGCTCTCCTCTCCTTCGAGCTGTTCGGCCGGCCGGCCATATTCAAGATGATGGGCAAGCGGGACTGGTCGCGCCCCACGGTCAGGGCCATCGCCGAGGAGCGCATCGACACCCGCACCGACGACCGCGTCTTCTTCGCCCGTTGCGTCGTCACTCGTCGCGACGGGCGCTACTATGCCCGCCTCACGGGGCCGCAGGGCTCCGGCATCCTGACGTCCATGGTCTACGCCAATGCCGTGACCGCCATCCCGCCCCGGAAGCGGGTAGTGGAGCCTGGCGAGGAGATCGAGGTCATCATGCTGGACTGGAGCCACGGCGAGGAGTGGGGTACCGAGCCAGCCTTCCTGGCGCGAGAGCCACGCTTTCCCTGAGCAGGAGAATGGCAGGCGAGGAGACCGACGGCTACGAAGTGGAGCTGACGGTGGACGGCCGTCAGCTGCCCCTGGCGCCTTTCGTGCGTCAGATCATAGCCTCGACGGTGTTCGGGCTGGTGGGAGCGCTGAAGGGCGGGGAGAACGCCCGCGAGGTAAGGTTGACGTTGCGCCGGAGCGACCCCGCAGCCAAGTAGCCGTCAGAGGGCGATGGCAAAGTCGGGGTAGCCGCCGCTGGGCTGTCCCCAGTGGACCTCCACTTCGTCTACGCGGGCGGCGCGGGGACCCTCGCGCAGGTATTCCAGCAGTTGCTCCAGCGCCTGCCGCTCGCCTTCGGCCACCACCTCCACCGAGCGTCCGTCGGGCAGGTTGCGGACGTAACCGCTGAGGCCCAGGAAGCGGGCACGGCGCCAGACGAAGTCCCGGAAGCCGACGCCCTGCACCCTGCCCCGCACTATCGCCCGCAGCGATGCCACCTCGGCCATAGGGCAGTTCGCACGTTCAGCGTCTCAATCTCCCAGGACCGATGCCAGCACCTCTTCCACCACCGCCATGGGGATGTCGCTGCGGATGACGGGCCGTCCCACATCCTCCAACAGGACCCATCGCAGCGAGCCGCCCTGCACCTTCTTGTCCAGGGCCATGGCCCGCCGCACTGCCGCCACCGGCACGCCCGGAGCGCGAGTCGGCAGGCCGAAACGCTCCAGCAGCCGCCGCTGTCGCTCCACTAGCTGCGGCGGGGTGATGCCGGCGCGCCGACCTATCTCGGCGGCGGCCATCATGCCCACCGCTACAGCCTCCCCGTGCAGGAAGGAGACGTATTCGGTGGCCGACTCCAGGGCGTGGCCCAGGGTGTGGCCGTAGTTGAGGACGGTGCGCAGGCCTGCCTCCTCTCGCTCGTCCTTGCCGACGATCTGTGCCTTGATGGCGATGCTGCGGGCGATGACCTCGGTGGCTGGCGCCGCGTCCAGGGCCAGCAGGGCCTCGGCCTGGGCCTCGAAGCGCTGCAGCAGCTCGCCGTCGGCGATGAGGGCGTGCTTGATGGCCTCGGCCCATCCCGACCTCAGTTCTCGCTCGGGAAGGGTGCGCAGGACGGCCACGTCGCAGACGACGGCTCGCGGCTGGTAGAAGGCGCCCACCATGTTCTTGGCCTGGGGCAGGTTCACTGCTACCTTGCCGCCGATGGCGGCATCGACCATGGCCAGAAGGCTCGTAGGCACATGGACCAGGGGAAGGCCGCGGGCGTAGGTGGCGGCCACGAAGCCGGCCAGGTCCGTCACCATGCCGCCTCCCAGGGCGATCACGGCCTCGCCCCGCTCCGCCCTGTTGTCGGCCAGCCAGGCATACAGCGAGGCGGCCGTGTCCAGGGTCTTGGTGGCCTCGCCGGGGGGCACAGCGCGGGCGATGGGCTGGAAGCCGCTGGCCCGCAAGGAGGACACAGCTGCCTCGCCGTGGTGGGAGAAGACGTTCTCGTCGCTCACCAGGAAGGCCCGCCCATGGAGGCCCAGCCTGGCCAGTATATCTCCCAGCCTCTCCAGGCACCCCCACTCCACGAAGACGGGATAGGAGCCGCCCGTGGTCCGCACGGCGCAGGCGGCTCCGGGCCACACGGGTGCCGGCTCGGAAGCGGCCTTCCACACCCTCTCCCTGTTCTCGAAGGTGTCAGCGGGAAGCGACTGCCAGGCCCTGACCACGGCCTCGGCCACTTCCGACGGCGACAGGCCGTCGGTGTCGACGGTGCAGTCGGCCAGACGATAGTAGGCCTCCCTCTGGGCCTTCAGGGCCGAGATGCGTGCCAGGGGATCGCCGCCCTGCAGGAGGGGCCGGTGCCCCAGTCCTCCCTGCCGCAGACGGTCCAGCAGCGCCTCCGGGCTGGCGTCCAGGTAGACCACCAGCCCGCTGTCGAACATGGCCACCCGGTTGGTCGGCCTCAGGATGGCGCCGCCGCCGGTGGCGATCACCGCCGGCGCTGCACGGCAGGCGCGAAGCAGTGCATCCGATTCCAGGTCGCGGAAGTGCCCTTCTCCCCAGCGGGAAAAGATCTCGGGCACCGTAAGGCCTGTGGCCTCCTCCACCAGGGAGTCGGTGTCCAATGCCTGCCAGCCTAGGCGTTGGGCGACCAGTCGGGCGACGACGCTTTTGCCGCTACCCGAAGGCCCCACCAGGAATATGCGTCGGGGGAGTTCGCTCATGGCCTAATCGCGGGGCGCGCGGGGCCCCACCGTCCGCAGGTAGGCCTCGTAGTTGCGTTTGGTCTCGTCCAGGGAATCGCCGCCGAACTTTTCCAGGAGCGCCTGGGCCAGCACGATGCATACCATGGCCTCGGCGATGACGCCGGCAGCGGGGACGGTGCAGACGTCGGAGCGCTCGTAGTGGGCGCGAATCTCACGGGCCGTATGGAGGTCTACCGACGGGAGCGGGTCCGATAGAGTGGCGATGGGCTTGAGCGCTCCCCTCACCACGATGTCCTCGCCGTTGCTGACGCCCCCTTCCAGTCCGCCGGCGCGATTGGTGGCCCGACGCCAGGGCCGCCCGCGCCACTCCTCGGGGGGGAGGATCACGTCGTGGGCCTGGGAGCCGGGCAGCCGCGCCACCGTGAAGCCGCCCCCTATCTCCACGCCCTTGACGGCATGGATGCTCATGACCGCCTGGGCCAGGCGGCCGTCCAGCTTCCTGTCCCAGTGGACGTAGGAGCCGAGGCCGATGGGGACGCCGCGGGCCCTCACCTCGAATATGCCGCCCAGGGTGTCTCCCGCCTCGCGGGCAGCGTCGATAGCCTTCACCATCTCCTCCGACGCCCTGGGGTCAGCGCAGCGCACGGGCGATGCCTCGACGGCCTCCCAGTCCGGCTCTCCCTCGCAGGGAGGGGCCTCCACCGGCCCGATGGCCACTGTGTGGCTGTGAACGGCGATGCCGAACTCCTCCAGCAGTCGGCGGCAGACGGCGCCCGCGGCCACCCGCGCCGCCGTCTCCCGGGCCGACGCCCGCTCCAGCACGTTGCGGGCGTCGTCAAAGCCGTACTTCATGGCCCCGACCAGGTCAGCATGGCCCGGCCGGAGGCGCGTGACCTTGGTTACCTTCCCCTGGTACGGCTCTACTTGCATCACCTCGCGCCAGTCGTCCCACACCCGGTTGCGGATGAGCAGGGCCAGGGGGCTGCCGAGGGTCAGGCCGTGGCGGACTCCGGCAATGACCTCGGCATGGTCTTCCTCGATCTGCTGGCGGCGGCTGCGACCGTAGCCCATCTGCCGACGGCGCAGGTCGCGGTCGATGTATTCGGCGGTGATGGGGAGGCCTGCTGGCAGCCCTTCGATTATGACGACCAGGGCCTGGCCGTGAGACTCGCCGGCCGTGAGGAAGCGCAGGGTCGTCATGCCGCTCCCGCCTCCATCCTACCCTGGGGCCTCTCCTCCAACTCTACGGGCAGAGGGCGCCCGTGCTCGTCGAGGCGGTAGCGGCCTTCTAGATAGGAGACTATCTGGGCCGGCGTCCAGCCGTCCCAGTCCACGTTGCGGGCAGCCTGCCTCGAGGCGGTGGTGGTGAGGATGCAGTGGCGCTCCGGCCGTCCGTCGGCGCCGCGAAAGGTGGTATAGACGTCCACCGTCGCCCAGGGCAGCCGTACGTTGGGGATATCGTAGAGGAGCATCTCCAGCGCCTTGGCAGTGATGGCCATCGCCTCGTCCAGGGGGCTGCTGACCTCCTGCCAGCGGCCGTCTACCAATCGAAACTCGCCCTCGGCGCTAACGCCCACGCGGATGTGGGCCGCGTCCAGGGAGACCAGCTCCATGCCCTGGATCCCGCGCCATACGTTGGGGGGCACCTCCTTGGGGCGCTTCATGGACCGCCACTGTTCCATGGTCTGCTGCACTACTTCCCGGATCACGTCCACGTCTCCCTGGGCGATGGCCTTGCGATAGGCCAGTTGCCCCCTCGTCCCCTGCACGATGACGTAGGCGATGAAGAGGAAGACGATGAACAGGCCCAGGACGGCCCACTCCATCCTATCGACCCCCGGCCGCAGCAGCTGTCAGGGCCTCGCGGGCGGCCCGGAACATCACCTCGATGGGGGCCTCCCGTCCTGTCCACAGGCGGAAGGACTCGGCCCCCTGGTAGACCAGCATGGGCAGGCCGTCCAGGACGCGGGCGCCGCGGGTCTCGGCGTCCCGCAGGAGAGGCGTCGGGTCGGGCCTGTAGACGAGATCGAACACCAGGCAGTCGGCCGGGATCAGCTCCGCCGGCAGGGGCGACTTGTTGGCGTCCACTGTCCCCGGCATGCCCAGGGTGGTGCAGTTCACCACCAGGTCCCACCCGACCGACGCCCCTTGCAGGGCTGCGTAGGTCAGGGGCAGGGAGACCAGCCTCGTCCTTGCGGCGAGGGGCCGCAAGTCTTCTACCAGGCGAAAGACGCGGTGATAGGTGCGGTTGGCCACATATACGAGGGACGCCCCCGAGCGCACCAGGGCCAGCACGGCCGCTCGCGCCGCCCCGCCCGCGCCCAGCACCAGGGCGATGCATCCTCGAGGCTCGAAGTCTCCCGCCTCCCGCAGCGCTCGCAGGAAGCCGTCCACATCGGTATTGTGGCCCATCAGGCGGCCGCCGCGGTTGACGATGGTGTTGACAGCCCCGGCCTGGGTCGCCACTTCGTCCAGCTCGTCCAGGAGGGGGATGACCCGCTCCTTGTAAGGCACAGTGACGTTAGCGCCCAGGCAGAGGGGGTCCCGCAGGGCGGCGACCCGCTCCTCCAGGGCTCCGGGCGGCGTCTCCCAGCGCTCGTAGCGAGCATCGATGCCCAGGGCGTCCAGGGCCGCCTGCTGGAAGGCAGGCGACAGGCTGTGGCCGAGGGGGTAGCCGATAACCCCCAGCAGCTTCGTCTCCGACACTTCTCCCCCTCTCAGCGCTGGTACTGGGCTACGTTGCGCAGGTGCTCTGCCAGCGTCTCGGCGAAGGCGTGAGTCCCGTCTCCCTTGGCCACGAAGTAAAGGTAGTTGGTATCGGCCGGCCTTATGACCGCCAGTATCGAGTCCATCCCTGGGCTGGCGATGGGACCGGGCGGCAGGCCACGCCTCCGATACGTATTATAGGGCGAGTCCACCAGCAGGTCTTGGGACGTCAGAGGGGCCTTCCAGAAGCCGTAGCGCTCCACATTGGCCGGGTTCTGGGCCAGGGCGTACTGGACTGTCGGGTCGGCCTCTAGAGGCATGCCCAAACGGAGCCGCCGCAGAAACACCTGCGCCACTATGGGGCGTTCCGACGGCGTGGCCACCTCCCGCTCGACGATGGAGGCGAGCGTCAGCACCTCGTGCATGGACAGCCCTTTGCTGCGGGCCTCCTGCCTCAGCTCGGGGGTGAACTCCTGGTCCATCTTGTCCAGCATGGCCTGCACTATCTCCTCGGGCGTCACGCTGCGGGGGAACACATAAGTGGCCGGGAACAAGTACCCCTCCAGCGAGGCATCGGGCGGCAGGTCTTGTAGGAAGGAGTAACGCTGGCGATAAGGCCCTGCCACCGCGGCCAGCTCGAAGTCCAGGGCCGGCGCCACGCCCAGCTCTTCCACCCTCCGGGCGATCTGCCCCAGGCTCCAGCCCTCGATGACCGTCAGGACGACGGTGGCGAAGCGTCCGTGCCGCAGCCGCTGCGCCACCTCCAGGGCCGAACTGCCGGGGCGGAACTCGTAGGTCCCGGCCTGCAGCAGGCCCTCATACCCCAGCAGGGCTATCAGGGTGCGGAGCTGGAGGCCACTGCGCACGATGCCCAGCTCCTCCAGGCGCTGAGCGATCTCGGTGACCCCCTCTCCTTCTTTTATCTCGACCAGTATGCCGCGCTGGGCTTGACCGGCACTCGGGGGAGGGGGAACCGGTTCGGCAATGGCGCGGGGGCTTAGGTAGATCTGCCAGGCCGCCAGGCCCATCAGGGCCAGGGCGACCGCCGCCCCCATCAGGCTCATCCATAGGGACGGAAGCCGTTGCCGCAAGGCCCGGGGCGCGGCCGAGAGGCGCTTCCCCGCTGCCCCCAACTTGCCCGGCCATCTCATCTGCTGCTATCTCCGCAGGCCGCGCAGGGAGTCCAGATAGGCCTGGAGGACTATGGCTGCGGCCAGGGCGTCGCGACGCTCCCTGGGGTGGCCTGGGCCCAGGCGACGCTCTGCCTCGACAGTCGACAGCCGCTCGTCCCACGTCTCCACCGGGATGGGGAGGCGGGCGGACAGCTCCTCTACCAGAGTCATTACGCGCTGGGCCTGGGGGCCCAGCGCGCCGGTAAGGGACAGCGGCAGCCCCACCAGCAGCAGGTCCGCTTCCTGCTCGCGCACGATGCGGGCCACCGTCTCGACGATGTCTGGCCCGGCGTCCACCGCGCCGACAGGGACCGCTACCAGGGCACGGTCGTCGGCTACTGCCACGCCGATGCGCCTCTCCCCGATGTCTACCGCTACGATGCGCATTCGCCTCGGCGCCCTCGAAAGGCTAGGCGTGCTCCAGCATCTGACGCACGATCTCGCCGGCCCGGGCCAGGGCCTCGTCCAGCCTGGCGACGTCCTTTCCCCCTCCCTGGCCCAGGTCGGGGCGGCCTCCGCCGCCGCCACCGGCGAGGGCCGCCAGCCTGCGCACCAGCTCGCCGGCGTGGAGGCGGGACGTCAGGTCTCTCGTCACCACCGTCAGGAATGAGGGGCGCCCGTCGATGATGGCTCCCAGAACGGCCACGCCGGATCCCATCTGTTGACGCAGGGCATCGCCCAGGTAACGCAGGGCGTCCATGCTGGGCACCTCCACCCGCGCGGCCACCAGCCTGACGCCGTCCACCTGCTGGGAGCGCTCCAGCAGCCGTTCGGCCGAGGGGCCGGTGGCCAGCGATCGCTCCAGCTCGCGGATGCGGCGCCTCAGGGCGTCCTGCTCCTCCAGGAGCGACTCGAGGCGTGCTGCCAGCCCCTGGGGCGAGGTGCCCAGCCGGGCGGCCAGCGCCTCCAACTGGTCCAGCGTGCGGCGCACGAACTCGACAGCGCCCCTCCCGGTCAGGGCCTCGATGCGCCGTATGCCTGCCGCCACTGCCGACTCGCCCACTATCACGAAGGCGCCCACATCGCCGGTGCGGTGACAGTGGGTGCCCCCGCACAGCTCCAGGCTGAACCGCGGCGTGACGGTGTTGATCTCTACCAGACGCACCTCTTCGCCGTATTTCTCGCCGAAGAAGGCCAGGGCACCCTCTTCCATCGCCTGCTGAAAGGTGGTGTAACGCACCTCCACCGGCAGGTTCTGGCGTATCTTCTCGTTGACCAGGGCCTCCACCTCTGCTATCTCCTCGGCCGAGAGGGCCTGGGGATGGGTGAAGTCGAAGCGCAGCCGGTCGGGGGCCACCAGCGAGCCAGCCTGGCGGACATGGGTGCCCAGGACGTGACGCAGGGCGGCATGCAGCAGGTGAGTGCCGGTGTGGTTGCGCATGGTGTCCTCGCGGTGCTGGCGGTCCACTCGCGCCAGCACCTCCTCGCCCTCGGCCAGGGTGCCTTCCGTTAGCAGCCCCCGGTGGACGATGATGCGCTCGCCCACCCGCTGGGTGTCCTGCACCTGCACGCGTCCGTGGGGGCCGAGGATCTCGCCGCGGTCTCCCACCTGCCCGCCGCCTTCGGGGTAGAAAGGAGTCTGCGAGAGGACCACCTCCACCTCGGCAGGGGACGACAGCCTGTCCGCCCTGGTCGGGGAGCCGTCGCGACGGGCCACGATGGCCAGCACCCGCGCCGGGGCCTCCAGCGTGTCGTAGCCGATGAAGGGCGTCTGGACATCGGCCAGGGATGCGTAGGCCTGGGCTGTGGCGGTCGCCTCGGCTCCCTTGGCAGCGGCCCTCGCCCGCTCCCGCTGCTCCTCCATCAGCCGCTGGAAGCCCTCCTCGTCCACCTGCAGCCCTCTCTCCCTGGCTATCTCCCGTGTCAGCTCCACCGGGAAGCCATAGGTGTCGTGTAGCTCGAAGGCATCGCGAGCCGGCAAGACATCGCGGGCAGCGGCGAGCCTCTCCTCCAGCAGCTGCAGCCCCCGCTCCAGGGTGATGCGAAATCGTTCCTCCTCTTGCTGCACGTTGTGCAGGACGAACTGCCGCTGGCGCTGCAGCTCGGGGTATACGCCTCCCATGGCATCGATGACAGCTTCGGCCACCCGGTGCAGGAACGGCTCCTCGAGCCCCAGATAGCGGTAGCCGAAGTAGACGGCGCGGCGGAGGACGCGGCGCACCACGTAGCCCCGTTCCTCATTGGAGGGCACCACCGGCGTGCGCTCGTCTCCCAGCAGGAAGGTCACGGCGCGACCGTGCTCGGCCACGATGCGCAGGGCGCGGTCCGTCGCCTCCTCGCGCCCGTAGCGGTGCCCCGACAGGGCCTCCACCCGCGCCAGGATGGGGCGGAATACGTCCGTATCGTATACGCTGGGGCGTCGTGACCTGTCCCAGCCCTCGCTCTGGAACAGGGCCACCGATGCCAGTCGCTCCAGCCCCGCCCCGGTATCGATGTTCTTCCTGGGCAGGGGCGTGTACGAGCCGTCGGCCTGGCGGAAGTAGGTCATGAACACCAGGTTCCAGATCTCCAGAAAGCGGCCGCAGTCGTGGGATGGCTCGCAATGGGGGCCGCAACCGAACTCGGGGCCGAAGTCGTAGTGGATCTCGGAGCATGGGCCGCATGGCCCCACCGGCCCCGAGAACCAGAAGTTGTGCTCCTCGCCGTAGCGGCGGATGCGCTCTTGCGGCACGCCCACTTTTCGCCAGAGCTCGAAGGCCTCGTCGTCGTCCAGGTAGACAGCGGTCCACAGTCGCTCCCGCTCCAGCCCCAGCACGGTGGTGACATACTCCCATGCCCAGGCGATAGCCTCGGCCTTGAAATAATCGCCGATGGAGAAGTTGCCCAGCATCTCGAAGAAAGTGAGGTGGGATGTGTCCCCCACCGAGTCGATGTCGGTGGTGCGGAAGCACTTCTGGACGGTGGTCAGGCGGCTGTGGGGTGGCTGGGCCTGGCCCATGAAGTAGGGCTTGAAGGGGACCATGCCCGCGCTGGTGAAGAGAAGGGTCGGGTCGCCAATGGGCACCAGAGGGGCACTGGGCAGGCGCCGGTGCCCTCGCTCCTCGAAGAAGCGCAGAAACGACTCGCGGATCTGGCTGGAGTCCACTCCGGCCCGAATTATAGCATCGGCCTACCTTACGCCCTAGAAAGGGCGCTGCCCCAACGGATGTTTCAGCTCTTACCGATGGCGGCTGGTGCAGGCCCTCGGCTAGCCGGCTCGGCCGCGGCGGTCTATGCGCGGAAGGAGTTCTGCGTGTGGTCCCGCTCCCCTGCGTGTCGCTGGACGGACCTGTTGTCGCCACGCTGCAGCTGCTCGCCCGACCCTGCCCGTTCTCCCCGGCGCTTCACCAGTCGTGCCTCCAACTTCTCAATACGCTTCTTCAGTTGGCCGATCTGCCTGTCCTTACGCCCGGCCTGCTCTCGCTCCTTGCGGAGCGCCGACCTGAGGGTCTCCACTTCGGACCGCAACCGCTCATTTTCGGCCCTGACCGCTTCCGCCTCCGCCTCGGCCGCCGCGACGCGTGCCAGCGCTGCTTGCAAGTTGTCCAGGCGCGTGTGGCCAGGTGTGGGAGCGGTCCACTGAAGCCTCCGGTCACCTGGGCCCTCTCGGGGCCGCTCTTCCATAGCCAGATGGGTCCGGCCATACTCCTGGGCAGCCTTGAAGCGGGCGGCTCTCCACTGCTCGTCGGTCTCTGCCGTCGTATGGAGGAGGAAACGTAAAAGGAGATCTTGGCGACGCTTGCTCTGGAGCTGGAGCCTGACCACCCGCGTTTCCTTGTCGCTTGGCTGAGGACTCAGCACTCCTTCCTCGAGGCGGTCTCGGAAAGGTTTCCAGCCGATGAGTTGGACTTTGCGGACGAACGGCAGCCTCCGACATATGTCGGCGGCGATGTCCTCAGCGTCCTCTGGCATGTGGCCTCTCTCCTTGGCAGCCACGGAAAAGCTGCAGTTCTCATCTGGCGAGCGCGCGGGAAGATCGACTTCGCTCTGAATACCTGTAGACTGCAGCAGAAGTTCTCCGAGAGGCGTGATGGCCCAATAGCTTTCGCCGTTAATTGTGACTCTTTCGAGGAAGGGCCACAGGTGGTGCATCGGCTTCTCTGCTCGGAGCTCGACCAGGGCCACCTCAGGGGTCGGATTCGTGCCGACGCGGCGCAGAAACTGGATATCCTCTTCGCTCACCTGGCTGTAGTCCCAGTTGATGGGTGGGGCCGGGAAAATGACGGCCCGTTCCATCTGCTCGTGCAGGTAGAAGACATCGGCCCCCATCATAAATCCCAAAAGGCTCAGCAAGGTGGTCTCGGCCTTGAAGCCTGCCGTTCCGTTTATCACTGGTTGGTGCCCTCGTTCCTGCACTTGTCTGATGACCTTTCCAGCCACCCGTACCAGCTCGACCAGCGCCTGCCCGCCGGCCATCTGAGCGCCCGGGTCGAGACCTTTCACCTCGTGCCTCTCCACTTCTAGGGCATTGTTGCCGAGCAGTTTGCGGAACAGAGACGGCAGCACATCGGCTACCCACCTGGCAGAGGGCGTGTCGCTGACTATCAGATGTACTCGACGGATGGATGCGGCCTTCACCCTGGTCTGTTCTAACCATCGACGGGTCGAGTCGAGTTCCGCGTTAGTCCTCTGGGCACCTAGGTTGTTGGCTAGTCTGATGATCCAATATTGCTGAGAAGGCGGTTGTGCGTTTGCACTGCAGGCCGCAGGGTCGGGTAGCCACCCCTGCGGGAATGTCAGACTTTTGGACAAGCGGCGCATCCAGTTCAGGGTCGAGGTCCCCACCGACACGATCAGCTCGAGGTCCTCCATCGTTGTCCCCTCCCTAGGCCCGGTGCCGCCCGCCGACCCGCATTCGAGATTTACCCCCCGTCCACCGAGTCGGCCTGCTCGTTGATGATCCGTCTGGTGACCTGCTGCCTGAGCCCATTGCCGTCATATTTAGTGTGCTGGGATCTGTGATCCCACGTTCAGGGCAAGTCTGGTGTCGCCTCATCGGTGATGCCGGTGGCCCCGTGGCCTGTCCTTACCCGATTACACCTCCCGCCTGCTGCCCTCTCCGCCCCGAGGGATCCCATCAAATCCTTTCGAAATAGCCGTAACCCGCGGCAGTCTTGGCGCCCATCCCGATCTCCGTCAGTCCTGTCCTTGCCCATTCGACTGCCTGATCGAGCAGCTGGATCGATGGTTCCGCCATTCCCCTGCGCCAGCCCACGGCGAAGCGGAACTCGGTCTGGGCGCGGACAGTCAAAAAGTACACCGGGGTGGGGCTCTGCCACCCTGCAGGGGCCTCGGAACCGCCGTAATACTGCGGGTAGTGCGGGTTCATGACGTCTATCTCGAGCACCGGGAGGCGGGCCGGAATCGCATCGAAGAAGACTGTCCGGCCTGCCGCTGCTGTCGTCCCGAAGATGGCGCGAAAGGCCATTGCTAGCTGCCTAACGTCATCGCTCTGCTGGCTATACCACTCTTCGAAGGCCTTACGGGCGGCACTGTCCGGCTTCCCGTCGGCGCTCAACAGCCTGGCGAGGTCCCGGAGGTCATAGCTAGGAAGCTTGCGTGCTATCTCCGTGAGGGCCCATGCCCGGGCTACGCCCTTAATGGCGCTTCCTGGCAGGACGGGAAAACCGTAGCGGTGAAAAGTGAACCCCGCTTCCAGTGGCCCCTTGCGCCCCAGGCCAGCTACAAGGCGCCAGGCAGTCTTCAGGGAGAAGATGAGTCCCCTTGCATCCTTCACTATCCCTTCCCATCGCCTGTTCCATGCTTCTAGTAAGCGGGCGTCGGCCTTCCGTGCGGCCTCCACCACCATTTGGAGCCCTTGTTTCTTGAGGACAGGCTGCCCGTACCAGTCCGGAACGTAGCGGTCAAAGATGAGGCCGGGGTTTTGGGGATAGCCTCGGTCGAGCGCGCCGAAGGCTGCCCTGGCGCCCTCAGGAAGAGGAAGGGGATACGGCGCTGCGCGGGGACGCCGGTTGCCGCCTGAAGCTGGCCGGTTCATCAGGCTCCTTCCTCTCTCGGGAGCTCGGCTTCGGCAAAGCGTCTCAGCCAGACGAGAAACGAGATGGCTTCCGCTGTGGCCCGCCGGTAGCCATCGGAGTCCGCCGTGTGCACCACCCACTGCAGCAAGTCGCCGCCTGACAGGTTCAGTCGCCGTCCTACCCACTCCGATACATGCGCCAAGAGAGCCTTATGTTGCTCTTCACCCTTGGCCCGCCAGAACGCCAGGGTTTGGCCGAGGCCGTTCGCCTGAATGTCGACAGCAGCGCTACGAGCGAGCTGACCATACTTTCCGGCCCACGGCTTGCCCTTGACGGTTGCCACCTTGTCCCAGGCGGCCTTGGCCCGTTCCTGCTCCAGAGTGCGCCACTGGGTCACGGGACACCTCCGTTGGCTGCCTCCATCGGCAGAGTCACTTGGCCCCGTTCATGAACCTCAATGCGACGATCCCCTGCCCGGTGGTCTCGTCACCGCCTAGCTGGACTCGGACGAGGCCAAGCTGCTCCACCTCTCGCAGGACATCCTTCGCTGTCAACGTTGCCTTTGGCGTTCGAGATGGGCTGGCCAGGAGTGGTGCGTAGAGGAGGGTGTCCGTGGGGAGGTTTTCGGAGGTCCAGAGCGCCCCTTCCTCGACAGTCTTCGTTTTCGGGTCCAAACGGATGTGGGTCTGTACCTCCGTTGCATACTTTACCAAGTCCCTGAAGACATCCTCCGGCAGGATGCACAGCTTTTCCGGCAGGACTCTGCGCCAGTACTCGTACTCCGGCCCCTGCGGCAAAGCGTTCTGCGCCAGCCAGTGTCCGATGGCCCTAACCCCGTCGGCCTGTCGGCCGTCGGGGGTGAAGCTGAGGTCCTCGAGCACCACGCTGTCACCGGCTTGCAGGGCCGTGCTGGTGACCAGCGCCGTCTCGGGAGCTGGCTGTTCGGGTAAGGACCAGCCAACCTGCACACCTGCGATCTGTGCCTCCCGCAGGAAGCGGGCCAGGGCATCTACGCTGGTGGTCCAGGCGAACACTCCTGCCAGTGACCGCACTGGGAATAGCAGGACACGTGCGTCTCCGACCGCCAGCGCGCCGGCGTGGTCCGAAGCTCGCTCGGTCTCGGGGCCGAAGATGGCCTCCAGTACATGGGAGGCCATCTTCCCTCTCGCCTCGGCCCGCAGGCAGCCTTTGATGCTGCTTGATTGCACCATCGGATAATCGGTTGTGCGCTCGCGCTGGATGGGCAGGTCCACCGCCCCTAGTCCTCGGCCGCTGCCAGGGTGTAGGGGCGTCTCCACGTATATGAACATGAGACAACCGGCCTCAAACATGTGCCTTCCTCCGTCTACCACCTGCCGATGCGGACCTGACCGAAGCCTATCTCTGGCCAGAGCTCCGTTAGTGCGGCATTTACGAGGCTCGCACTCAAGTACACTTCTCCCTGTGCCTGGAAGTAGTAGACGCTTCCGGCTGGAACAAAGCGGCGGGCTGGCTTGGGCCTGCCGCCGGCAAGGTCGAAACCTCCCACGCTCTCGTAGCCCTTCAGCGCCACGGCTATTAGGCGTACCTGTCCGTTACCGGAGAAGAACCGTGCCCAGCTTCCCCCGGCAGGTTGCCATCCCCCGCTGAAATACGTCGGGCTAGCAAAGTAGACCTTGAACCTTTCGGGAAGGGGCTCAGGATGAGCTGGCCAGCCTAGCGGCTGCTCTAGCTGGACGAATCGAGCGGCACGCCTCTCGCCGCCCAGCGATAGCGCTCCCTCTCTGGGCCAACCTTCGTAGCCCTCCACTTGCACCCACAGGCCGACGCCCGGATGAGGACGGATGAACTCCACATGGTAAATCATCCCCTCCCGCGTCGTCCCGGTGTCGTCGCTCAGACCGATGCCCGTCCGGTACTCGCGGGTGAACAACCTGTCACCCGGTGTGGCCTCGACAGGCTGGCCAGCCAAGTATCTCTCCAGTTCGTCCTCCCTCAGCCACTGGTCCGGTTGCTCTTTGGCCGGCACGAGGTCCTCCGGCGGCCACAGGAGGGCGGAGAGGTCCGATGGAGTGCTTACTCGCACCCCTCCCAGGGAGGCGATTTGCCGAGGCTCCAGGGCCCTGTATCGGCCCGAATTCCCGTCGAGGACTAGATCGGCAGGTAGCGGAAAGTACCGCACGATGCGTCCGCTCTCACGTCGGGCGATCAGCGGCCCCCGCATCCGAAGGCTTCCATAGTTGTCCACCGTGCCTACTGTACGTTCGACGGCCTTCGGGTCGTGCAGGTCTACTCCCCGTACCACCAGGTGACGCGAGCGGATAGCGCCCTGTACCACGGTGGGATAGGGAGGAAACATGCTTACGGCACGGTGGTCGCTGATCGCATCGAACGGGCGACCGTCCCTGAAGAGCCAGACGTCTACAGCCTCCAGGAACAACTCCATCAACCGGCCCCTCCTTGGGCCACGAACCGGGCCAGCACGGTCCAGCGGGCCAGCTCAGTCAGCCCCTGCGGCGTCGGTCCGTTGTCCCCGTATTCCGGAGGAGTCTGCTCGTCGAGGGCTTCTGCCCAAGCTGCCAGCCGGTCTACCAGGCTATCGGGGTCGGCCAGGGTCCTGGCCCGATGGCGGTAGACAAGCTGCTTCAGGGACGCCCGACGGCCATCGGCCGGCAAGGCAGTTAGGGCGGGGGCGAGACCCGCGAGGTCGTATGCGTATTTCGAGGAGAGATGCCTCTGGGCGAAATAATCCACCAGCGTCTCGAAGTGGTCGCCGAGGTCTCCCCAGCGGCTGCGCACCGTTATTCGCTCCCCGCTGCGCCTCATCAGCGTTACGGCCACGGCGCCCTTACCCTTCACCGCCTTGGCGATGCTTTCCGCTTCCCGCGCAGCGGCCAAGGCCCCGCTCAGGGGATAGCGGTGGTGGACCAGAGCCACGCCCCCAGAGGCCGAACAGCCCTGGACCGTCTTGCTGAACTTCTCTGCCAGGGCCTTGGCCATGGGCAAAGCCACTGCGAGGGGCGCGAAGGTCAAGACGTCGTCTCCACCGTTGTAGACGAGAAAGTCGCGGCCCCGAATCCCGCTGCCATCGCTGGCCGAGTGGCCGGGCCATGTGGCCCGACGGAACACTTCGTCCATTACCTGGGGCACTTCGTTGGCAAACTGCGTCAGCTGGCGTCTGAACTGCCGATGCTCCGCCTCCGGGTCCGCCCTCTGAAGCAGCTCTCGAATGTGCGCCCCCATGCCGTCCCCGTCGAGCACCAACACGGCATAGTAGGGCGAGGGTCGCTCTCCCGCAGCCCGGTACAGCTCTCGCAACGCCTGCCTGGCCCTCTCCAGGTCTTGGGGCCGCTCCAGGCCGCCGTAGCTGTCCCGCAGGGCATGTTCCGTCAGCGTCTCCAGCAAGAGGAGGTCGCCATCGTACGGCCACTGTTGGTCGTGCGGCCTGACACTGTACAGGAAGGACCCCAGTACCCACTCGATGATCTGCCGATAGGACCCGAGCTGCTCACGGGCCTTTTGGCGCACCCTCTCCAGGAAATCGGCGCTGGCGACGGTGCTCGTAGATGGAAACGACCTGTTAGCCAGCGGGCAGAACCGCTTGATCGCGCCGATGGCGTCGAGGCGTTCGCGCCCGTCTGGCCGCAGCCGGGAGGGCCCCACGTTGGCTGCAACGGTTGACCAGTAGTCCTTCTCGCTTTCCCCTTGCCTGTGCAGGACCTCCCGCCTTCCGCTCAGAGAGTCCTTGGGTCCCGGCTCTTCCACCTGAGGGAACACGCGACTGCGCTTCACGGCAGCCAGCGCGGCTGTGCCCGTAAGATAGGCTTGCCGGTATTCCAGGCTGTCCATCGGGACGGTCACCCAGAAGACCTGCCACAGGGACTCGACCTGGCGGTCCCAGATATCGTTCCATTTCCTGTCGGACGGGGCATAAGTCTCGAGGGCCTTTCTCGCCGCGTCGGCCAGCTCCTTCCATTTCGCCTGGAGGGCCTGGCATGCCTCCAGAGCGGTCTGCTCGGCGCGCGCACCGTCGACCCGCGCCACCAGGACGTTCGGCAGGTCGTCGGGCAGCGAGCCGTTCAGGGGTGCAGGGTAGACGAGGCGCTGCGGCCCGATCTGTTCGGCAGCGGCCTTGACGAGTTGCACCAAGATCTGACTGCCCACATACAGGTCCGAGGTGCGCCGGGCCTCAGCGATGAAGGACTGGACCGGCGTGAGAGTGAGGATCAGAAGCGCCTCACCCATACCGCACCTCTCGCGCCTGGAGGCCGCAGTCCCTCAAGGAGCTCCCGTTGATGGGATCACTGCCTCCTATGAACGTGGATATCAGCCCGTCGTCCGGCAGTGGCCCGCGGACAGAGCGGGCGCCTGCGTGTAGGATGAGAGCCTCGCCCTCCGGGAGGAACCTCGATCGGAACCACACCAGGACGATGGCGTACTGCCCGCTGGCCAGCTTTACGGGACGGACGATCAGGGGCGACATGCGCCGGTCGCGATTCGTGGGCCGCAGGGTGGCCTGCTGCTTCGTGGACTGAAAGTAAAGCGGCATAGGCAACCCGAACGCTGCCCGCTCGATCGGCCTCATGCTGTCCCGGTTCCCGTGTACAGCAGCCCTCAGCTCGCGATAGTCCGGGTTCCGGCGTCTGCGGAATCCCGAGAAGCACCTGCCGAACTCGTCGAGCGCTTCCTCCCAGCGGCCATAGGGCTTCTCCAGCACCCATATGCGACACGTCTCGGGGTGGATGAGGTCGAACTCGGACGGCTTCCGCACAACCGTCGAGTAACCTTCTCCCAGGACCGTCCGGACCTTTCTCAGGCCGCTTGCCAGCTCGTCTGCCAGCTCTTTAGGGGTGCGTGCCCGAATGACGAGGGGCAAATCGTCTATCAGAACGCGGTCCTGCTGCACGACCTGGACGGCGCCTGCGCCGCGACGCGTGCGGGTGCCGACTCCCCCGAAGCGAGTCAGGAGCCACAGGGCGAGATAGGCCTTCTCGAGAAGGTCGGCGGACTGCCCCTGTCTCAGGGCCAGTTGCAGGTAAAAGCCGCCCGTCAGCCCGCTTCGCTCCTGCTCCCGCTGGGTGCCTCGCGCCGCGAACCACAAATAGGCCAGGCCTGCCCGGCCTCGCACGAGTTGCGAGTAGCTCACTGTAGCCAGCTGCTGAGCGGCTTGCAAGCGCACACCGATGGCGGAGGCGCAAGCGCTGTCACTACCGGCAGCCCCGAAAACCTTCGCCTCCGCTTCCCTCAAGGGGCCCAGGTCTGCATCTCCCTGCACTCCGCCTAGCGCCGCTCGCAGCCAGTAACGGAGGGCACCGCGGAAGGAAGGGGCCCTCAGCTCCGGTTTGTCGCGCGGATCGGCGCCCCCCAGAAAGAGCGGCGTTACCGTCTCCAGCTTCACTCTCAGGTTCGCTGCCGATGTCGACATGCAACCTGCCCTTTCG
>JANXAP010000011.1 GCA_025062275.1 Dehalococcoidia bacterium | reverse complement strand
GCGTCCTGCGTGGGCATGGTGTAGATGGTCCCCGGCCCCATAGCCTGCAGCTTCTCCACTGGCGAGGGCCGGCGGGTCTGGGCCAGGGGGTTGCCCACGGCCAGGGCGGGGAGCCGGTGACGGGCCTCTGGCGGGTAGTCGTCCGGGGCCGGCCTGGCGACGCCCACCAAGGGCGGATAGAAATCGAAGGCGGCATTGGGGAAGGCCGCCTCCAGGTCCTGAAAGCCGTGGTCTATGTCCTTTTGCCAGTCGGCCTTCCAGTGGAGCACCGTCACCGGGTCTTCGGGGCTGCCCATGGTCCAGACCGCCGCAGGGGAGCCGAAGAAGACGGCGCAGGCGTCCCGGAACTGGTCTGTCTTGATGGTGAATTCGTCCCGTACCGGGTCGTCCCACTCCAGGCGGAAGGCGATCTCGCGGCCGTTGTGCAGGGCACGGACGGTGAGGGCCTGCGGGCCCGGGGTCGACTTGAAGGGCAGGACTACGTTCTGGGGCTGGAGGGTCACCCGCTGCGCCGGGGCTTCGGCCCACAGGGGCGAGTAGGGGTCGTCGAAGGGCAGCTCCCGGCTCACGTAGCGGGCGGTGACCTGCGGCGCCGCAGCCACCGGCTCCTCGGTGAGAAGGCCTCGAGCGATGGCATAGCCCGCGGCCGCCAGCCCGGCTGCCGCTCCGCCCAGGGCCAGCCCGCCGATGAACCGGCGACGGCTGATGACGGGCGGGCCAGGGGGCTGGCCTCCACCCTCCTCGCCCCTCATGACGTATCCCCAGACGGGGTGAGGGTCGACAGGTTCGGCCGCCGGTGCACCGCAGTAGGGGCAGTTGGCCCCGCCTGCGTGCCAGGTCTTGTTGCACTTGGAGCAGCGCATCCCTGCCCACCCCCTCAGGTGACGTTGTAGCGGTAGGCCCCCACCAGCGAGTCATAGAACTGGCGCACTGTGACCGGCTCCTTCAGGGGCACGCGCACCAGCTCGCTGCCGTCCTCGCCGTAGCCATAGGCATAGCCGTCCCGCACCCGGAAGCGGTGCACGATGCGGTCGGTGGAGACGGCCAGCATCAGCACGCCCACCAGCTCCGGGTCCTCGCCGGCCATGGCCCGCCGGTAGGCGGCGATGGCGTTGTCCACCCCCGGCCCGAAGAGCATGCGCAGGAAGTCCAGGTTGCCCACGTGCACCGGCGGGATGTAGTAGACGTTGGGCTCCAGGCCCAGCTGGGGCAGCAGCGGCAGGGCCACCTTGCGCACGTGCACCAGGAAGTCCACCGGGTTCTCGGGGTCGGCCTTGTCGGGCGTGTTGACAAACCCGAAGGTGCGGATCTTGCCGATGCAGTTGCGCATGCAGCGGGGCTGTATGCCCCTCTCCACCGCCGGGTAGCAGAGGACGCACTTCTCGGCCACGCGGGTGACGTGGTTGTAAAAGACCTTCTTGTAGGGGCAGTTCTTCACGCACTCGCGGTAGCCGCGGCAGCGCTCCTGGTCCACCAGCACTATCCCGTCCTCGGGCCGCTTGTAGATGGCCGTGCGGGGGCAGGACCCCAGGCAAGCCGGGTAGGTGCAGTGGTTACAGATGCGCGGCAGGTAGAAGAACCAGGCATCGTGGGGGAGGCGCAGGTAGAAGCGCTGGCCGATGCTGGCATCGGAGATCTCATCCTCCCCGCGGTTGGGATAAGCGTAGTCCAGGTCTTCCGGCAGGTAGCCGATGGCCTTCTCGCCCAGGGGTGCCGCCTCGAAGATGGTCTTGCCCGTGTAGCGGCCCCCCTGCCAGGTCTGGGGGCCCAACATCTCGAGAATGCGCACGTCCCAGGCCAGGGGATACGAGCCCCAGGGCTTGGTCTCCACATTGTTCCAGAACATATACTCCTGCCCTCGGCCCGACGTCCAGGTAGTCTTGCAGGCCATGGTGCAGGTCTGGCAGGCGATGCATTTGTTGATGTCGAAGACGGCCGCCGCCTGCCGTTTGGGCCGCGCCGCCTCGAAGGGGTACTCCATTTCGCGCCCGATCTGCCAGTTGTACACCCTGGGCATGGCTCATCCCTCCACCCTGATGAAGGCACCCTTGAGGTACTTGAGGACGGCCTCGGACTCGTAGCCGGGGCGGAAGCCCTTGTCGGCCGGCGACCAGCGGCGCTCGCCGTCCTCGCCGCCCGGCTCGGCCCGCTCTATGCGCACGAAGCTCTCCTTGGGCGCGCCCACCACGCAGTAGACGTCGGGCTCGAACCCCTTGCCCAGCATCTGGCCGGCCGTGTCCTTGCGAACGAGGCTGTCGGTCTGCAGGGTGGGGCGCAGCCAGGCGCGGGTGACGGACTGGTGGCTGCCGTAGCGATAGCCGGCCTGGTAGCCGGTGCGGGGGTTCTTGGCCAGCCGGTCGGGCCTGGTCTCGTGGCCTTCCACGCTGCCGTGGGTGGCGATGTGGAAGTGGAACCAGGCACGGCCCACCCCCCGGGCGATGCTCGGGTAGTAGCGGGCCCGAACGAGCCAGCTAGCCACTTTGCCATCCTGGTGACCGGCATCGAAGCCGGTGAAAGGGCGATCCTCCGGGTCGGCGATGCAGCGGACGTAGTCGCCGTCCTCGATGCCCAGCTCACGGGCGTCTTCGGGGTTCAGGTCTATGTAGCCCTCGCCCACCCACGGCTTACGCGGGTCATGCCGGTAGAAGTCGCCGAAGGGCCCCCAGAAGACCACGTCCAGGTCGGTGCTCGCCCCGGTGGTGTGGCAGGCGTGGCGGTACTTGGGCGTGATGAGCACGTGGGTGAAGCCGTCACGGCGGCGCGGATGCAGGCTGGCAGCGATCTCCTCCGGCGTCCGCACGATGTTCCTCACCTGCCGGACCTCCACGCGCAGGTCATCGGCGGTGAGGCCGTAGGCCTCGGGCGGCGCCGGGCGGATGGCCGGGTGCGGCCGGGCCATGATGACGTTGGGCTCGTAAGGGGTGCCGTCCACAGGCTCCCGCGCCACCGGCAGGTTCTCGCCGTACTCGATGAACTCCTCCTCGTCGCGGTAGAACTCCAGCCGCCCCGACTTGGTGTACCAGGGCTTGCTCTCCTGGGTCTGCTCCCAGCCCACGATGCGCGGGCTGGTGCGGTTGAGCATGTAGGCAGGGATGCCCTGGGCGCAGCTGGCCTCCAGTTGGTCGAAGCGGTAGCCCCTGGCCGTGTTGCTGGCATCGAAAATGCGCTGGATGTAGACCTCGACCCGGTTCTGGTAGACGAAGTGCCAGTAGTCGCGGAAGCGGCGGTCGCCCGTCTCTTCGGCCAGGGCAGCGGCGATGCCCGCCCATACCTCCACGTCGTCGCGGGTGTCGAAGATGCGCGGCAGCGGCGTGCGGGGCCACACCTGCAGGAAAGGATTGGTGACCGAGCCGTAGATGTCCGGGAACTTGCGCTCCGCCCAGCTATCCACCCCGAACACCACATCGGCGTATTCGCAGGTAGCCGACCACGACCAGTCGTTCACGCATATCAGCTCGATGTTGGGCAGCGTGTTGACGATGACGTTGTAGGCCCACTTGGCGTTGCCCAGGATGGAGTTGGAGTTGGCCCACAGCACCGCCTTGGTGGGCGTGGGCATGTGGGTGCGGCCGGTGAACACCTTGTTACCCACCCGCAGGGGGCGGTCGCCGTAGTTGTAGTAGTGGGCCGACTCCGCCTTGTAGGTCTTGCGGGTGCGGGCGGGTCGACTCGGGTCCAGCTCGATATCGAAGGGATCCTCGATGCCGTACTGGCCGAAGCCCGAGAAGAAGGCCAGGCGGTAGTTGCCGGCGTAGCTGCCCACGGTGCCGCCGAAGTGGCCGATGTTGTTGGTGAGGGCCGCCACCAGGATGATGGCCCGGTCCTTGCAGTCGTTGTTGAAGAAGTGGTTGGGGCCCATGCCCTCCACGAACAGGGTGCGGGTCTTGTTGGCCGCTATCTCCCGGGCCAGGTTCTCGATGGCCTCCACCGGCGCCCAGCTGACCTTCGATATCTGCTCGGGGCTGCAGGAGTCCATCAGGTACTGCTTCACCAGGTCGAAGGCCGGACGCACCTTGACCCGCCGCCCGTCCACAAGGGAGACCTCGAACTCCCCCTCCAGGGCCGGCTCTATGCCGGCCTCCTGGAAGTGTCGGCCCACCAGGTCGCGGCTCACGGGGCGGGGGCCGCCGCTGCGCCGGTCCCAGACCATGTAGTCGTCCCACTCCGCCCGCAGCGATTCGGGCACGAGCTGGACGTCCTGCTGCGCCGGCGCGGGCGGCCTCTCGCCGTCCTTGATGACGCGGGTGGCGTTGCGCAGCTCGGCCGGGCGGTAGCCGGGGATGACGTCGCGCGCCTGGAGGCGCCTGAGGTTGTCCATGCGCACCAGGAGGGGCAGGTCGGTGAAGGACTTGACGAACGCCTCATCGTAGAGGCGGTCGCGGACGATGACGTGCGCCAGGCCCAGGGCGAAGTGGGCGTCGCTCCCGGGGCGGATGACGATGACCTCGTCGGCCTTGGAGCTGCTGCTCTGGTACTCGGGGGCGATGGTCACCACCCTGGCCCCGTGCAGCTTGGCCTCGGTGAGCCAGTGGCCGTCGGGCATCTTGGTGGCGATCCAGTTCATGCCCCAGAGGGTGATGAGGCGCGCGTTCTCGGCCGTGTAGAGGTCGAAGTCGAGGGTCTGCTGCCCGCTGACCATGGGGTGGCCCGGGGGAAGGTCGGTGTGCCAGGAGTAGGAGTCCCAGTGGCGGCCGCCCACCGCCCCTTCAGGGCCGACGCCCCGCACATGAGCATCCAGGAGGGCGAGCATGTTCACGAACCGGTACAGCCCGCCGACGCGGATGGGGCCCAGCAGCGGCATGCCACCGCGGGCCTTGATGGTCTGGGTGCCGACGCCGTGGGCGGCCTCGACCATGGCCTCGTCGTAGCCCTGTCGGCGCAGCCGCTCCTCGCCCTCGCGGCCGCTGTAGGTGCGGGCGATGTCCACCAAGGCCCTGGCCACCAGCCGGTAGGCCTCCTCGTAGCTGACCTGGACGAACTCCTCCTTGCCCCGGCCGGAGAAGAACTGCTCGGGCGGCCGGCCCGTGGCCGGGTCGCGGGGGAAGCCCGCCTCGGCCCAGCGTTTGAAGCCTAGACGGACGAAGGCGCCCTTCACCCGACGGTCGGAGTAGAAGCGGCGCACATAGGCCAGGCCGCTTATGCAGACGCGGGGGTCCCAGCGAGCGGAGGCCTGGTTGCCGTAAGGGTCGGTGGCCTTGCCGTAGCCGAAGCTGGGGTCGGCGTAGACCACAACCCCGTTCTTCACGTTGGCCTTGAGCAGGCACCCGTGGGTGTCGTTGGGCGCGCACAGGTAGTGATAGGTGTAGTCGGGGGTGTACAGGTCGCGGTAGACCTTCTCCCAACCGCGGTTGGGGTACTCCTTGAGGGGGTTCAGGCCGGGCTGGACCGGTTGCAGGAAAGAGAAGCGCAGTAGCTCGTGCGGCAGCTGCACGCCTGCTGCCAGGGATGCAGCTCCGCCGGCGAGGGCGCGCAGAAAGTCCCTCCTGGTGACCCTGAAGGGCCTTTCGCCTCCGCTGGCCATGGCTCCGTCCTCCCGCTACCTTTTCGGCTCCAGTAAGCCCTACGCAGCGGTGCGGTGCGAACCGACTAAGGTCACCGGCTGGCGGGCCTTTCGGCCCGAAATCGTGTCGGGCAAAACCGCACAAACATGTCGCATGGGTGCGCAAGTCTGCCAGTGGCCGAGCCGAGGGGTGGTCCGGCCCGAGCGCGGGAGACGATGAGGCGGACATCGCGTTTGGGCGCGCCGGATGCGAGCGGCGGTTCTCGTACAGGCTTCTGCAGCGCAGCGCGTTTACTGGACGTAGAAGCCTGCCCGCGGCTGCCATACGGCATCGGGGGGCCCGGCCCGATGGCCCCCCGATGCACCGTAGGACGGCGCCGACTGTCTAGCGGGTTGGCGGCGCTGGCTCCACCATGAACAGGCCTATCATCCCCGCATCGGCATGGCTGACCACGTGGCAGTGGAACAGCCACAGACCCGGCTCCGTGAAGACCACCCTCAGCGTGTCGGCAGCGCCGGGCACCAGGGGGACCACGTTAGCCGGCCAGGGCCGTCCCTGCAGCACCCCCTCCGACACATGGCTGGCGTGGTGGATGTGGAAGCTGTGGATAACGTCGCCGATGTTTATCACGTGCAGGCGGATGGGCTCTCCCACCCTGGCCCTGAGCACGGGCACCGTCTTGCCGAGCTGGGCCTCGACGCCAGCCATGCCCTGCTGGTGGAAAACCTCCTCCAGCCGGTGCTCCCCACCCGGCAGGCCCAGGCCGTTCATGATGAAGGGCGGCACCTGGCCTTCGGTCTCGTGGCCCACCTCGGACATGAAGATGACCTCGTCCCTCATGGGCGGCTCGTCTTTGGCCCTGACTATGATGGCCCCGTAGAGCCCCTGCCGTATGTGCTGGGAGATGGTCAGCCCGCCGTCGGCCGAGTGGCAGTGGTAGTAGTAGATGCCGGGCTCGGTCGGCTCGAACTCGTAGACGTATTCGCCGCCCGGCGGGATCATAGCCCCCGCGCCCTGGCCAGTGATGACATTGAGCTGGCTGCCATCGCTTTCTAGGGCGTAGTGGGTCAGGTGGGTGTGGAAGCTGTGGACCAGATTGTGGCGGTTGCGCACCCGCACCCTGAGCTTCTCGCCCACGGTGACAGTGAGGGTCGGCCCCGGCACGCTTCCTCTCGGCTGGTCGGCCAGCTTGTATGTCCAGGCATGCCAGACATTACCGCCCCCGTAATCAATGTCCGTGGGCACAATGTCGAGAGTATACTCGCGCACCGGCTGGGCCGAAGCCCCTTCGAGTCCAGCCAGCCCCAGCGCAATGGCAGCGCCAGCTATGCCGGCGGCCAACATGAGGCTCAACACGACCACCAGACCCGTCTCCGGCAAGCGCCTCATCATCTGCAAGACTCTCACCTCCCTACTGATTGGTTGTTATGCGGGGAACCTCACTTCCGAAGTTTCAGGCGCCCCCGGTGGGGGCGGCAGGGCAAGAGGTCACGGACGACGGGGGACGTTTGTCACATATCAGACGGGCCGAACGTCAGCGCCCATCACCCTGCTCCTGCTGGCGCTTGCCTGCTGGGGCAGGGCAACTGGCCACCACCGCCAGGCCAGGTCGCTCGAGGCAGCCCGCCCACAGGCCGTCGAGCATCTACGAGGCCTCCGCTGCCCGCGCATCGCCTGGGCTAGAAGCAGCCTGCCTACCCGAGTCGATATGGGACGTCCTAGGCGTCGGCAGCTGTCCTAGCGCTTACGGGGGTTCAGAGGGGCGACGGGCACGCCCGTGGTTGTCAGGCAGAAGAGTCGGCAGGGCCCCTCGTCTTTTTCGCTTCCCCGTAGTCACCGAAGGGGGCGTCGCGTCGGCGAATGGCCTCGCGGAACCCGATCTCGCGGAAGCTCTCCACCCAGCGGTAGGCCTCTTCCGTGTGGCGGGCGATCCCATCGAACAGCGTGCCGAGCAGCTGGGTTGTGCGTAGCCCCATGTTCTCGAACGCCTGGTTGATCAGGAGCTTGTTCAGGGCGAGCTGATTGGCGGGAATGTGGGCAAAGCGCCGCGCGTACGCCTCGGTCTCCTCGGCGAGCCGGTCGGGCGGGAACACCTTTGAGCAGAGGCCGATCCGGTAGGCCGTGGCCGCATCTATCTGGTCGCCGGACAGGAGGAACTGCTTGGCGTGCTCGAGCCCGATGCGGTATACCCAGAGCATCGTCGTCGGCGTGCCGTAAATACGGGAGGGAGGGTAGCCGATGATAGCGTCCTCTGCCATGAAGATGAGATCGGCACACAGGGCCAGGTCCGTTGCGCCGCCGAGACAGTAGCCGTGGATCTGGGCGATGACCGGCTTCGGACACTCCCAGAGGGTCATAAAGCGGCGCACGTTGTGGCCCATGAAAGCCAGGTCCCGCACCGGGTCCCACGCGCCAGGCCTCGGCTCGAGCCTGGGAGCACCGAACCGAGGCTTGAAGCCAGCACCCTCCTCGCCCCCAGCCGTCAGGTCGTACCCGGCAGAAAAGGCTCGCCCCGCCCCGCGCAGGATGATGCAGCGGGCCTGTTCCGAGAGGGTCGCCCGCTCCACCGCGTCCGCGATGCCCTGAATCATCGCCTCGTTCAGCGTGTTCAGCTTCTCAGGGCGGTTGAGGGTGATAATGGCGAGGGAGTCGCGCTCTTCGTAGAGAACCGGGCTCTCGCTCATGGCCGCAGTCCTCAGGGCCAACGCCTTGCGTCGCGACTGCCGCTTGTCGCCGGCCACATGCACAGGGTCAGTCGTCAGCCTCTTCTTATCAGCGCCGCCTCCCCTCTGTCAATGGCGCAGCTCTGCGTCTCGCCACCCGGATCGACATGTCCTCGCTTCTGCCCGACTCCGACCTGGAGCCCTTTCTTCTGAGCCCAGCCCAGGTAAGGCAGGCGCTCCAGGTTGCCGACCGCGGGCTTCCACGATCACCTCGTTCGAGGAAAATGGACGCCTCGGTCTCGGCCCCAGCCCCGGTCATGACGGGGCTTTGCCGTCGGTGCCACGGCCACATTATGCTTATACGGCAACCACGCCGCATCGGCACAAAGGGGGCGACATGGTCAGGGCCATCGACATGCACGTACACGTCCCACCCCAGGGAGAAGCCGCCCGCCATCCCCTGCGGGTAGCCACCCAGGCCTACTTCCGGGCACCACCCCCGCCCGAAGGGGTGGAGGTCATGGCCCAGTACTACGCCGAGCGCGATATAGTGGGCGTCATCCTGGCCGAGGACTGGGAGGCCAAGACCGGCCTGCCGCCCGTCAGCAACGACTTTATCGCCGACATTGTGCGCCGCTATCCGGGGCAGTTCATCGGCTTCTGCTGCGTGGACCCCTGGAAAGGGAAGAAGGCCATCGATGAAGTGCGCCGCAGCGTCGAGGAGCTGGGGCTGCGGGGAGTCAAGTTCCATCCCAGCCTGCAGGAGTTCTTTCCCAATGACCACCGGTTCTATCCTCTCTGGGAGACTATTGCCCGGCTGGGGGTGCCGGCCCTTTTCCACAGCGGCATGACAGGCTTCGGCGCCGGTTACCCCGGCGGCGGGGGCATAAAGACCAAGTACTGCGCCCCCATACCCCACATAGACGACCTGGCTGCCGACTTCCCCGAGCTGACCATCATCATGGCCCATCCCGCCTTCCCTTGGGTGGACGAGCAGATAGCGGTCCTCCTGCACAAGCCCAACGTGTTCATGGACCTCTCGGGCTACTCGCCCAAGTACTTCCCGCCCCAGCTGGTGCAGTATGCCAACACTCTGTTGCAGGACAAGGTGATGTTCGGCTCCGACTACCCCATGATCACGCCCGACCGCTGGCTGGCGGACTTCGAGGGGGCACCCTTCCGCGACGAGGTGCGACCCAAGATACTGCGCGAGAACGCCGCCCGTGTCCTGAAGGTGGACCTGTAGCTAGGTGCCCGGGAAGCGGGCCACGCAGGCCACGCTGGCATCGGGGCCGTGCAGGCGCCGCGCCTCAGCGATGGCCTCCTCCACCGTCCGGGTGGGTATGAAGCCCAAGTGCCTGGGCACCGCCGGGTCTTCGGCTCCGGCCACGAACACCCGCGCGGCGTGGCGCAGACGCTTCAGCGGATGGGTGGCCAGCAGCGCATGCACGGGGTGATAGGCGTAGCCGAAGCGGTAGGCCTCGATGTAGCCTCGGTGAGAGACGAACTCGTCCTCGAAGCGGGCCATGATCTCGTAAGGGTCCCTGGTCTGAGGCAGGACCCGGTCCCATACCTCCTTGTAGGCCGGGTGGTGGACCATGTCCCACTCCTCGGGACACGGGGTAGCCATGACCACCGAACAGCCGGGCTTGCCCAGCGCCTCGATATAGCCCCCGAGATATCCCAGTCCGCTGGAGACCAGCGTCAGGATGGGGTTCATGCGTGCGAACGTTGCATAGGGGCTCCAGGCCGGCACTCCATAGACCAAGACGTCGGCCTTGACGGGCGCCTCGGCCCGTCGGGGCGGGAAAAGGGAGGCCATCACCTCGATGGCGGCCTGCCGCGTCGCGTCCACGTCGCCGGCGAAGACGCGGGCCACCTGGTAGGGGTTGGCCAGCACCGTCTCCACCTTGAATATGGGCCTCCCCAGCCTGCGCTGCAGGTGGTGCCCCATCTCCGTCAGCACCCGGTGCATGCGGTTGTCGTGGACGGACATGGACATGCCGTCGGGCGTGTGCGTCCAGCGGATGGAGCGCCAGGTGGAGAGTCCCACCACGATGGACTTCCAGCCGCCGTTGAAGCCCAGGTGATACCCGGCATTGACGTAGCAGGTGATGTCGGCCTCGGCCACCAGCCGGTGGACCTCCACGTCGTAGCCGCTTTCGCTCGTGCCGAGGTAGACCAGGTCTTCGGGCGCCTCGGCGTCGTGGCAGGAGAGGCGCTGGCCGAAGCGGTCCACCAGCTCCTGCCCCAGCACGGAGGCCAGTTCCTCCCTTCGCCACTTGCGGTGGAGGGCATTGGCGCAGACCAGATGGATGTCCTCCTCTCGCACGCCCGCCGCCCTCAGCTCCTCCACAATGGCCTCGATGGCCACCCGACGCACCGGGCCGTAGGAGGCGACGGTGCAGTCATCGAAGGCGATGAGGACGCGTGCCCCGGGGCGTGCCAGCTCGCCCAGCCGGGGCATCCCCAGAGGGTTGGCCAGGGCCTCGCGGACGGTCCCCTCCTGATCGGGAGCAGGCTGCAGGCGGGGGCGGCCATCACCTCCGCCACCTATGACGATAGCATCGTCTGGCAGCTCGACCTGGACGGTGCCAGCGCCGAAGGGGAGGGTCACCACCTGGGGCATAGCCGCGTCACCTCCTCGAGCGCCCCCATATTAGGTCAACGCCCCGACGGGAACAAGGTCCAGCCCCCCATGGCCCAGGCCCGTCATGGATTAGGAGCTGGCCCGGCGGCGCAGAGGATGGGGCCTACCGTTACCGACACCTACAGGAGGGGCGGCGAGCAGAAGGGACGGCCTCCCCCGCTTTCGCTGAGGGAGCGCCAGCGCAGACAGAAGGCAACAGGGCTGCCCGAGCCATGTGCCAGAGCGCTCGGACAGCCCCCCTTTAGGATGCGTACCGTTCAGTCCAGGAACTCGAAATCGAACAGCTCTCGTAGGAAGCCCTTCTTCTTTTTGGGCTTACCGTAATAAGGGGGAGGGGGCCTGTCAGTAGGCCTGTACTCGCGCTCGTACTCTCGCTCGTAGGCCTCCTCATAAGGGCTGTAATACTCCGTCTCCCGCTCGATGATCTTCTCCAGCTCGCCCCGGTCCAGCCACACACCGCGGCAGCGGGGGCACCAGTCCACGGTGACCCCGCTGCGCTTGCCCACCCTCAGCTGCTCGTTGCACTTGGGACAATACACTCGCTAGCACCCCCCGACGACTGTCCCCTCAGGGCAGGTCCTTCAGGCCCGGACGCGGCGCGCTGACCAGGGCCACCATGTTGCCCTCGGGGTGACGGTTCTCATACATGAGCTGGTGGGCCAGGCCGATCTCCTCGAACTTGAACAGGCGCGAAGACATGCACGGGTCTATCTTACCCTCGATGACCAGCTGGTTGAAGGCATAGGCCTGCTCGTCATTGGCGAAGTGAGAGCCCTGAAAGCGCTTCTGTCGCATCCAGAGATAGCGCAGGTCCACCACCGCGTTGTAGCCGGTGGTGCCGGCGCAGATGACCACCATGCCGCCCGTGTCGCAGACGAAGATGGAAGTGGGGATGGTGTCCTCTCCGGGGTGCTCGTAGACGATGCGGGGGTTGCGACGGTCGCCCAGGGCGTCCCAGATGGCGCGGCCGAAGGCACGGGCACCCTCCAGCCAGCGGTTGTAGGCCTCGCGGTCCGTCCAGTGGGGGAGCATGCCCCAGTGGTTAAACTTCTTGCGGTTGATGCACCCCTTGGCCCCCAGCTTCATGCAGTAGCCGAACTTGTCATCGCTGGAGACCACCGCTATGGGGATGCCGCCGAAGATCTTGGTTATCTGGATGCCCATGGTGCCCAGACCGCCAGCTCCTCCCCACACCAGCACCACGTCCCCCTCCTGGACGGTGTGCGGAGGCCAGCCCAGGAGCATGCGGTAGGCGGTGGCCCCCACCAGGGTGGGGGCAGCCGCCTCCTCCCAGGTCAGGTGGGGCGCTTTGGGCATGCACTGGTGGGCCTGCACCTTGCAGAACTGGGCGAAGCTGCCCCAGTTGGTCTCATACCCCCAGATGCGGGCCGAAGGCGCCATGATGGGGTCGCCGCCGGCCTTGATGTACGGGTCGTCCTTGTCCCACATGCCGCAGTGGATGACGACCCGGTCGCCCTCTTTGACGTTGCGCACCTCGCTGCCCACCGCCCAGACGATGCCGGACGCGTCGGAGCCGCCGATGTGGAAGTCGGAGGGATCGCCGTCCCGCTGCTGGACGGAGATGACGTCCACCGGCACCCCCAGGGACGCCCAGACGTTGTTGTAGTTGATGCCGGCGGCCATCACCAGCACCAGCACCTCGTCGGGCTTCAGATCGCGGGGCACCTCGATCTTCTCGATCTGGAAGCCCTTGATGGGCTCGCCGAAACGCTCGCGACGGATGACCTGGGCATACATGTACTTGGGAATGTGGCCAGCAGGGGGGATCTCGCCTATCTCGTAAATGTCCTTCTTGACCAGCATGTCAGACCTCCCGCAGCGATTGCGGCTTCTAGCATACCTTAGCCGCTCCTGGACAGACAAGTACCACCATTCGAAGTTTTCTATACCTCGGATAGCTGGCGCGTGTACGGATGGAGCTTGGAAAAAGGGGCCGCCGGTGGTGTCGAGGGGCCGGCAGCCGTCAGGACGCGTGCGTTCGCTGCTGCTACGGGGTGGCCCCTCGCCGGGGCCGCACAGGCCCGGCTCTCGTAGACCATCGGCTCGGGGAGCTGGCGTCGTGGCAGGTCAGCCGCGGGCCGGAGCGGGAAAGGTCAGCGACGCCGTCGCTCAGCCTCTGCCCGCGCCTGCTCCTCTATCGCCCGGATGAAGTCGGTCTTGGCTTCGGTGTAGCCGGCACGGTCGGACCGGGCGCTGTACTCCGCGGCCAGCGCGCGCTTGAGCCGCTCGTAGGCCCGTGCGGCGTCGGGATGGGTTCGCAGGAAGTCCCGGAAGAGCAGGTGCCGCTCCCAGAATTCGCCGCCATGCTCGACCACATGCAGGTGGAAGGCGCGTCGCCCGCCCACGTCCTTGCGGAAGTAGCGACGCTCCGGCATATCGACCTCATACTCGGGCACGTACTGATAGCCGATGGATCCCAGCGGCCCGATCAACCCGGTCACCAAGTTGAGGGACCGTACTCCCGCCATGATGTCGATGATGGGCTTCGCTGCGAGGCCGGGCACGGCAGTGCTGCCGATGTGCTCGATGGCCACGAACGCTTCGGGGCCGCAAGCGCGCACTATCAGGTCGCGCTCCGCTTCGAAATGGCGGGGCCAATGAGGGTCATAATCGGCGATGACGATGGGCTGGCTGGAATGTCTCGTCACGACGGCGCCCTCCAGGGCACGCTGGCCCATTGCCTAAGGTCGGGGCCGTGTTCCTCCGTGGCCTTGCCGGCCTCGCCATCGCCGCCGGCCATCTGCCGCGCCCACCTCGAGTCCACCGCCGCGGCGACGACGGCCGCATCGCCCATCGCACGTTACCTCTCTGGCAGCCGGCGACCCTGGGCCAGCATAGCATGGTGGAGCCGTCAGGGCAGGGTGCCGGTGGCCGCGCGCTGGTAGTACTCCTCCATCCGCTCGCGGGTCAGCTGTCCATTGTGCACCGCCACCACTCGTCCGCTGGCGTCCAGGAAGATGCTGAAGGGCATTCCCAGCCCCTGGTAGGCATTGAAGAGGGTGTCCTGAGGGTCGGCCACCGCCTCAGTGAACTTCATGCCCCGACGCCCTTCGCCCAGGTCGATGCTTTCCAGAAAGCGCAGGGCCGTCCCCGACGTATCGCCGCGGTTGATGCCGATGACCACCAGCTCCGGATGCTGACGCATCAGGTCAGCGATGGCCGGCAGCTCCTCCCGGCAAGGCTCGCACCAGCTGGCCCAGAAGTTGATGAAGACGGGGCGGCCGCGAAAGCTGCTCAGGCGAACGGGGGTGCCGTCCTCCAGCCGCGAGGCCACGAAGTCGGGCGCATACTGCCCGATCCTGGGCCCCACCTCGTATTCCACTGCCCCCGCCACCGGCGGGCCAGCCACCAGGCGCGCCGGCTCGATGCCCCTCTCCCGCCCGAAGTTGCCGGTGGCCTGCAGGACCGCCAGCACGACTGTCACACCCACGGCCACGCCGGCCAGGGCGATGAGACGTCGCTTCCAGTCGTAGCGAGGCATGGGATCAGAAGCGGCCCGACAGCTCCGCCAGAGGCCCCCAATCGAACAGGCGGTTCAGGCCGATGAGGCTGTCGGTGAAGACCAGCACGCCCACCACCACCAGGATGACGCCGCTGACGAAGTTGATGGCGCCCGACCAGCGCCTCAGACGCAGGTAGAGGGGTCGCAGGGCATCGAAGCCAGCCCCCATGGCCAGGAAGGGCACCGCCATCCCGGCCGAGTAGGTGGCCAGCAAGACAGCCGCCTGGGCCCAGCTTCCTCCCGAGACGGCCAGAGCTAGGATGGCGCCCAGGGTCGGACCAATGCAGGGGCTCCATCCCGAGGCGAAGGAAGCGCCTACCAGGAAGGAGCGCAGGTAACCTCTGCCTCCGCCGATGCCGAGGCGCCTCTCCTGCTCCAGCCAGGGTATGGGGATGACCCCGGCCAGGTGCAGGCCCAGAACGATGAGCAGGCTGCCGGCCACCTTCTGGACGATGTCCAGATGCTCCCGCAAGAAGAATCCCAGCACCCCCAGGGAGACCCCGAACAGGACGAAGACGACGCTGAAGCCGAGGACGAACCCCAGGGCATGGCCCAGCACAGGCCCGCCGACCGTCGGGCGCGCCTGCACTGCCACCGCCGCCCCCGGCCCGGCTGCCTCCGCCTGGGCGGCGGTGGCCGTGGCCCCGCTCAGGTAGCCCAGGTAGGCTGGCACCAGGGGCAGTACACAGGGCGAGAGGCAAGAGAAAAGCCCCGCCAGGAAGGCCACCCCCAGCCCCACGCCGCCCAGCTCCAAGCCTCGAGTCCCTCCCTCGCCGGTGGTCGCGCCCTCATTTTAGGGCCAAAAAGGGTGGGGGGCCAGGTGCGACCTCAGCGAGAGCCCACCAGCAGGTCCTGGCGGCCTCCCCAGCGCCGCAGGAAGCGGTAGAAGTTGCGCCTGCTCAACCGCTCGCGCTCCTCGGGCGGGGTCCGCTCCCACTCGCCGTGAGCATGGCGCACCACAGGCAGCGAAGGGTCGCACACCAGGATGTAGCCCCGAGAGCGAACGGCAAGACTCAAGTCCAGGTCGAGGTGTCGGTAGAAGCGGAACTTCTCGTCGAGAGGGGCGACCTGGGCGAGAACCTCGCGGCGCAGGGCCATCAGGTAGCCCTCCAGGGCATCCACCTCGCCCGCCTCCTCCACTTCATCGAAGCTGCGCAGGTCCGAGGACCTCAGGCCCCAGCGGCCCACCAGGCCCACCCGAGGCCTGGAGAGGTCGACGGCGAGGGGCGAGAAGACGTCGTCCGTAAGCTCCACGCTGGCGTCCAGCCAGACGAAGATGCGCCCTCGCGCCTGGCGCACCGTCACGTTGCGGCCGGCGGCCGCCCCGAGAAAGTGGTCGGCGTGGAAAACGCGCACCCGCCTATCATCCGCCGCCAACTCGTCCAGCCAGCGCCCGGTATCGTCGCTGGAGCCGTTGTCCACCACCAGGACCTCGGCCTCTGTTGGCAGCCAGCGCAGAAGCGCCTGGAGGCAGCGCCTCACCTCCGGCAAGTTGTCGCGGGCCAGGAGGCTGACGCTGAACTCCAGCGTCGGCGGCTGCTGGATGATGGACGGGACATCGCTGCTGCGGGAGATGGTGCCCGGCTGGGCCAGCCAGCGCGGCCGGGGGACGACTGCAGTGCCGCTACGGGTATCGCGCACTTCGTAGCCCATCTCGCCCAGGCGAAGGCGCAGACGGTCGGCCTCGGCCCAGCGCCCCTGGGCGCGGAGGGCGTCCCGTTCCCTTCTCAGCAGTTCCACCTCGGCAGGCAGAGAGGGAGCTTCCGCCGGACGGTCCAGCCCCAGCCCGAGCACCCGGTCGAAGTCCAGCAGCAGGCGCCGCTTGACGGGCGCCGGCAGGCTGGAGCGGGCCACACCCCAGGCCACCGCCAGGGCACGCGGCAGGCCGAGGTCGTCGCACACGGCCTCCCAGAATCGTCGAAGCCAGGGGGCGGCCTCCTCCGGCAGGGCCTCGGCCTCCCCGTCCGCTGCCTGGGCGTGGAGACGCAGGCGGAGCAGCCCCCGCTGGGCCGCCCGCAGCGACTCCCAGGTGAAGTTCATGCGCGTGCGGTAATGGACGGTAGCACAGAGGTAGCGGAAGGCGAGGGGCTCGAAGCCGCGCCGCGTCAAATCGTCCAGGGTATACACATTGCCGGTGGACTTGGCCATCTTCAGGCCGTCCACCAGCAGGTGCTGTCCGTGCACCCAGTAGCGGACGAAGGGGCTGCCATAGGCCGCTTCGCTCTGGGCCAGTTCGTCCTCGTGATGGGGGAAGATGTTGTCCACCCCTCCCGTGTGGATGTCCAGCCGCGGCCCCAGGTAACGAATGGCCATGGCCGAGCACTCGATGTGCCAGCCCGGGAAGCCCTCGCCCCAGGGGCTCGGCCACTTGAGCATTCGCCCCGGCTCGGCGGCCTTCCAGAGGGCGAAGTCCCGCTGGTCCCGCTTGAGGGGGTCTGGCTCCACCCTCACCCCCTCGGCCAGCCCCTCCCCGGTCTGCCCCGAGAGGCGCCCGTAGGCGGGAAAGCTGGAGACGTCGAAGTAGACGTTGCCCTCTCGCTCATATGCATGGCCTTTCTCCTGAAGCCTCTGCACCAGGGCGATCATGTCTGACACATGCTCGCTGGCGCGAGGGAAGTGGTGGGCGGGCAGGATGTTCAGCCGCGCCTCGTCCCGCAGAAAGGCCTCGGTGTAGAACTGGGCGATCTGCTGAGGGGTCTTGCCCTCGGCCAGGGCGGCGGCGATGACCTTGTCCTCCCCACGCTCCAGATGCTCCTGGCGCATGTGCCCCACGTCGGTGATGTTCTTGACGTGGGTCACCTCGTAGCCCAGGGCCTCCAGCGTCCGCCGCAGCCAGTCGGCCATCAGGTAGGTGCGCAGGTTGCCTATGTGGGCGTAGCGGTAGACGGTGGGACCGCAAGAATACATGCGCACCCGCCCCGGCTCCAGGGGCCGGAACTCTTCCTTGCGGCGGGCTATCGTATTGTAAAGCCTGAGGGTCAGGGCCGGCCCGCGGCCCTCAAGTGATCTCTCAGCCGTGCTCCCCCTCCCATCCTATCTCCACGTCGCCCTCGCCCCAGATGATGATGGGAACGGTGACGGCATACTGGAGGGCCTCCTCCCACCACTGGGGGTTCTCGTCGACCCGTCGCTCCTCGAAGTCCACCCCCCTTTCGCGGAGAGCGGCGATGGCTTTCTCGCTGGTGGGACAGTTGGTGAGGGTGTAAACGATAACGCGCGCCATGGCGTCCTCCCGACCCCTCTATGGTAGCACATGCACTGCAGATGCCAGGAGGCTCAGACGCGGATATGCTTCCAGTGCCCCCGCCGGAAGCGGAGCCAGAGGAGGAGGGCACGGCTGTTCAGGTCCAGTACCGCCCCCACCCACGCCCCCGGCACCCCCAGACCGGCGACTATGGCCAGCAGATAGGCGGGCACCAGCCTCACCACCCAGTTGCAGAAGGCGACGATGGCCAGCACCCAGCGTGTGTCTCCGGCGCCGCGCAGGGCGCCTCCGAAGGCCAGGTTGATGCCCAGCCCGGGCATGGCCAGAGCGAAGATGAGCATCAGCTTGCCGCCCAAGTCCACCACCTCGTCGGCACCCTCGCCGGCCACGAAGGCGCTGGTTATCTGGCGACCGAACACCGCCAGCACCACCGCCACCAGAGTGGTGACGGCCAGGGCGTAGCGGGCAGCCAGATAGGTGGCCCGCTCCGACAGGTCAGGGCGCCTCGCGCCCAGACCCTGTCCCACCAGGGCGCTGGTGGCCACGCTGATGCCGAAGCCGGCGTTGAAGGCCAGGCCCTGGATGGCCAGGGTCACGCCGTGAGCCGCCACCGCCGTGGTCCCCATGCTGGCCACGATGCGGGTGTAGAGCATGAAGGCGATGTTGAACTGGGCCTGCTCCAGCCCCGTCGGCACTCCCACCCACAGGATGCGCCGCGCCTCCCGGGGGTCCAGGGGCGGACCGTCGAAGGGGCGCCAGCGCAACGTGCGCCGCCCCGATAGCAGCACACCCAGGCCCAGAAGCGCTCCCACCAGGGCGGCGATGCTGAATCCGGCGCCAGCGCCTGCCACCTCCAGCCGGGGAAACGGGCCGGGGCCGTTGATGAGCAGGAAGGCCGCCACCGCGTTGACGGCATTGACGCATATGCCGATCAGCATCGGAACCCGGGTGTCGCCTGCGGCCTGCAACGCCGAGTTGACGGCGTACAGCAACGACCAGAAGACCATACCGATGGCGCTGGCCCGCAGATATTCCGCGCCCAGGCGCCGAGCCTCGGGCTCGGCCCCCATCATGCCGAGAGCCCACTCCCCCAGGGACCACAGGCCCAGCGCCAGGACGAGGCCCCACAGGGCAGCCATGGTCAGCGCCGTGCGGACGGTGGCATCGGCCCGCTGCATCTCGCGGGCGCCCACCGCCCTGGCTACCACAGCGATGGTCCCCGCCCCCACCGCGCCCATGCCGGCCAGGCATAGCCAGTAGACCTGTCCGCCCAGGCGCAGGCCGGCCAGCGCGTCCTCGCCCAGGTGCCCCACCAGGTAGGTGTCCACCAACTGCACCAGGGAATAGGCCAGCTGCTGCACCACCACCGGCCAGGCCAGGTGGACGACGGACCAGCCCAGGCGCTTCTCGTCCAGAGTGGGCAGGGGCCGGGTGGGAATAGCTTCGGCAGCCTCGGTGGACACGGGGCGCTCCTGTGTTCGCGACCTAGATTATGCTAACATGGCCACCTGGGCTATAGCCTGTCATGGCGACTCGACGCGGCCATAAGTGGTTCGCCGCCTTCTACGACCGCCTCATGGCCCGGGCAGAGGCCACATTCCTGCGGTCGGTCCGGGCCGACGTGGCCGGCGGCGCCCGCGGGCTGGTGCTCGAGATCGGCTGCGGCACCGGCGCCAACTTCCCCTATTACCGCCAGGGGGCCCGCGTAGTGGCCACCGAGCCTGACCCGTATATGCTGGCGCGGGCGCGAAGGCGCGTGCAGCAGCTCGGGAGGCCCATCGCCCTGGTGCAGGCCGTCGCCGAAGACCTCCCTTTCCCCGACCGCACCTTCGACGCAGCCGTGGCTACCCTCGCGCTTTGCTCCCTGGACGACCCACGCCGCGCCCTGGCCGAGGTGCGCAGGGTGCTGCGCCCCGGAGGCGAGCTGCGCTTTTACGAACACGTTCGCTACCCCGACGGGCCGCTGGCATTGCTGCAGGACGTCGTGACGCCTCTCTGGAGCTGGTTCGGCGCCGGCTGCCATCCGAACCGCAATGCCCCCCGGCTACTGCAGGAGGCGGGGCTGGAGCTGGTGCGGCTGGAGTGGAGCAGGCCCCTGCCACCCCTCCCGCCCATGTGCATCGCCCGCCTCCACGTGCTGGGCGTGGCGCGCGCGCCCTGAGCCATGGACGGCATCGTGCTGGTCCTGGGGGCAGGCGGCATTCGCGGCTGGGCGCACGTGGGCGTTCTCAAGGCCCTGCACGAGGCCCGGGTGCCCATCGCCGGCATCGTAGGGGCCAGCGCCGGTGCCCTCATCGGTCCCATGTATGCTGCCCACCGCGACGTGGATGCCATGCTGGACGTGGCCCTCTCGGCCGATACCGCCTCGCTGACCGCCTGGTTCCTGGAAGGGCTGCGCATTGCGCCCGACGCCCGGGGATTCGGGCGCCTGCTCTGGCACGCCTACGGTCGCCTGTCCTTTCGCGAGCTCGCAGTCCCCTTCGCCGCCGCCGTGCTGGACGTGGCCACCTGCCGCCGTTACCTGGTGACGGAGGGCAACGTGGGCAGAGCGGTGGAGGCCAGCATCCGCTCGCCGGTCATCTGCCCGCCGGTATGGATAGAAGGTCGGCCCCTAGTCGACGGCGGCCTGCACGACACGGTGCCGGTGGGACTGGCACGGAGGCTGTTCGGGAATGGCCGTCCCCTAGTCGCCGTCACGGTGGCGGAGTTCTTTCGCCTGCCAGCGCCGCTGCGACCCCTCTCGGCTCGGCTCGGACGGAGGTTACAGTCGCTGGGCGTAGACCCGGCCTCGCGGCTGGGCCAGGTGGCCTTCATGGCCCGTCTTCTGTCGCTGGAGCCGCCTCGACGCCCGCCTGCCGACCTGGTGATCCGCCCCGACCTGCGGGGTATCGGTGCCTTCGTGCCCCTGGGTATGGCCAGGGCAGTGCGCAAGGGAGAGGAAGCAGCGCGGGCCGCCCTGCCTGCTATCCGCCGCCTGCTGGGGGAGGGCTAGGCGCCCTCTCGCATGGGCAGCACCACCCAGGCGCGGCCGGGGGTGGTCACGCCTTCGCGCTCGTTCTCGGCCCAAACCTCGCACTCCACCAGAGGCAGGCCGTCGCGGACGTATTTGTCCACCACCCGCCCCTTGCAGGTCATGACGTCGCCCGGGCGCTGCTGCCGCCTCATCTCGAAGTAGAGCTTCTTCAGGAACCCCTCGTCCCCCATCCAGTCGGTGATGACCCGCACCAGCGCAGCCTGCAGGAAGCCCGTATTCATGAAGATATCGGGGTGGCCGGCGCGGCGGGCGAACTGGGGATCGAAGTGGAGGGGATACCAGTCCTGGGTACCGCTCACCTGCTGGAAGACGCGGCGCAGGTTGATCTCCAGCGAGAAGCCCGGCAGCTCCTCCCCCACCTGCACGTCCTCCCAGTACCGCTGAGGACGTTTCACGGCTGTGCCTCCTGCCGCGCCGCCGCCACCTCCTCCGGCGTGCGGTGGAACAGGTGGGTGTTGCGGACCACGCATACCACCTTGTCCTCTTGATTGCTAATGATCAGCTCGCTCACCACCCATACCGCCTCCGGGTCGATGCCGATGGGCTTCTGGAAGATGTCGACGATGCGCCGCCGCACCGACAGGCGGTCCCCCACCCTGATGACGTCGAACCACTCCACCTCCTGCGACATGTTGATGATGCGCTTGCCCGGGGCAGGAACCACCGGGACGAGGGGCTCGAAAGCCGGCGGCCACGGCCCGAGGCTGGCGAAGTAGAGGGCGAGCCAGCCCGAGGGCGGACAGATGACGCTGCCCCAGCGGGTGCGGCTGGCATACTCGGGGTCGAGGAAAAGGGGGTTCGTGTCCTCCACCATCTGGCAGTGGCGGCGGATGGGGTCGTGCTCTACCGGATAGCGGCCCCTGGTGGGCGGCGTCTCCATACCCACGAAACGCCGCCTGACCTCTTCCAGGTCGAAATTCTGGGGCATATGCCTGCCTCCGCCTTATGGCGCTGTCCTATTATACAGCGCCACACCGGGACATACGTCACATATCTCGTGGGGCGAACGTCCCTTCTGTAGGGTGGCAACTCGTGGGAGAATTTAGGTGGAGGGATATATCTGTAGGGGGCGCGACGAGCGATGGGTGACAAGATGGACGTTTCTGGCCAGACGCTGGTGAAGCGGCCGCCGGCGGTGCTCACTGCTCGCATCGTGGGCCGCCGCGACCTGACCGGCGACCTGATGCTCCTCTGGCTGGAGGTGCCTTCCTCCTTCAACTTCCGCCCAGGCCAGTACATCACCATCGGCCGCGACGGCATCGAGCGCCCCTACTCCATCGTGTCGGCGCCCCACGAACTGCCGAGGGTGGAGCTGTTCATCGAGCTGGTGCCACAAGGGAAGCTGACGCCACGGCTGTGGCGCCTGGGGCCGGGGGACGAAGTGACCATGCGGCCGCGGGCCAAGGGGCTGTTCACCTTCGAGCCGGGCTATCCGAACCAGCTCATGGTGGCCACCGTCACCGGCATCGCCCCCTTCGTCTCCATCATCCGCGACTATCTGCACCGCGGGGAGAGGGGCCATCGCTTCTACGTGCTGCAGGGCGCCAGCTACTGCGACGAGTTCGGCTACGATTCCGAGCTGCGGGAGCTGGCCAGCCGTCATCCCGACCTGCTGACCTACGTGCCCACCGTGAGCCGACCTCAGGAGGAGCGCAACGCCGGCTGGCAGGGCGAGACGGGACGGGTCAACACCATCGTCGAAAAATACATCGAAACCTTCGGCCTGCGCCCCGAGGACACCATCGTCTACGCCTGCGGCCACTCGGGCATGATCCAGGACGTGAAGGCCAGGCTCCTCCCCAAGGGCTGGCGAGTCAAGGAGGAGCACTTCGACTGAAGAGCTATTTGGCGGCCACCCCATCCACCCGTTGCAGGAAACGCAGCAGGATGGCATTGAATTCATCCGGCCGCTCTATCTGAGGCGTATGACCGCAACGGGGTATCAGGGCCAGCTCGCTGCCGGCGATGCGCTCGTGCATCCGCTGCGATGGCCCCACGAACGGCTCGTCGTTCTCGCCGCAGATGATGAGCACTGGCAGCTCGAGGCGCGACAGGTCGTCCAGCAGCGGCCGGCGCTGGGCCATGGCCTGGGCACAGTAGATGTAGGCCTCCCGAGAGGTCATCAGGAACTGCTCGCGCCACGTCTGCAGGAACTCGGGCTGGGCTCGGAGCTGGTCGGCCATGGGGTTCATGGCCAGCTGGGCCTCCCACACCGCCTCCATGCCCTGCTCGCGGGCCAGCTCCACCAGTCGCGCCCGCTCGCGAGTTCGCAGGCCTTCGGGAGGCTCGGCCGAGGTGTCCACCAGCACCAGGGAGCGCAGCCGCTGCGGCCGCGAGAGGGCGATGACCTGGGCGATCATGCCGCCCATGGAGTGGCCCACCAGGTGACAGCCCTCCAGGCCCAGCCGGTCCATCAGCGCGCTGACGGCCTCGGCCATCGCCTCCAGGGTGTAGGCAGCGGGGTCAGTGGGCCGGCCCGAGAGGCCGTGGCCGGGCAGGTCGGGGGAGATGACACGGTAGCGAGATCTCAGCACGGGCACCGTCAGCGCCCAGTTACGCGAGTTGCCGGTAAAGCCGTGGACCAGCAGCACCGGAGTGCCGCTGCCTGCCTCCCGGTAATGCAGCTCGAGACCACCCACGTCTACGGTGGGCATGGTGCACCTCCCTTCGCTCGCTCCTGGCGGCCGGACGTGCGGGGAAAAGCCCTTGCAGAAGTATATCATTGCCGGCAGAGGCCTTCAGAGGGCGGCTTTCCTTACGGCCGGCGATGTGGTAGGATGATGGGGAGCCAGGTCGCTCTGGAAATCGGGTCGCTCCAGTCCCCCTCGGCCGCCCGATGACCCAAGCGTGACCAGGCGAAAAAGGGAACACAGAGCCAAAGGGAGGTCATCGGGTGGTTTACCAGGACAAGACCATAGTCTGTGTCGACTGCGGGGAGTCGTTCGTCTTCTCCGCAGACGACCAGCAGTTTCACGCCAGCCGCGGCTACCAGGACCCCAAGCGGTGCCCCAACTGTCGCCAGGCTCGACGCCAGGCGATGGGCGGCGGCCCCGCCCGGCCCATGTACGACGCGGTCTGCGCGCGCTGCGGTGCCAAGACGCAGGTCCCCTTCCTGCCCCGGCAGGACCGGCCTGTCTACTGCAGCGACTGTTTCAACAAGGTACGTCCCGCCCCTCGCCGCGGCTTCTAACGCCGCTGCGCACGAGGGGGACAGAGGCCGGACGGACCACAGCGATAGCAAGAGGAGGCGATTGTTATGGCCCTAGTAGTGACCGACAGGGCGGCCGAGCTGCTCAAGGAGATCAAGCTGGAGCTGGCCGAGGCCCCCGAAAAGACCCTGCGGCTCATCCAGCGCAGCGGAGGCTTCGAGCTGGCCTTCGACGAGGCCCGCTCCGACGACCACGTCTACCACAGCGGTGACGTGCCCGTGCTCCTGGTGGCCCCCGAGGTGGCAGCGATGCTGGCCAACGCCACCATCGACGCCGAGGAGACGGAGGAAGGCCCCCGCCTGACCCTCTCCACCAGCGAAGAGGAAGAGGACTAGTCAGAACGGCCCAGCCCCTAGGCTGAAGCGCACTCCTCCCCCTGTTATCATGGACAGTGCGGGAGGAGTGCGCGCCTATGAGCGGGCCGCTGCAGGACGTGCGCGTTCTCGACCTCACCTGGATCCTGGCTGGCCCCTACGCCAGCATGATCCTCCGCGACCTGGGAGCCGACGTCATCAAGGTGGAGCGCCCGCCCTATGGCGACGTGTCCCGCACCACCGGCCCTTACATAGAGGACGAGTCGGTCTACTTCTTCTCCGTCAACCGCGGTAAGCGCAGCATCTGCCTCGACCTGAAGCACCCTGCCGGCCGCGACCTCTTCCTGCGCCTGGTGGAGAAGGTGGACGTGGTGATGGAGAACTTCACGCCAGGCACCATGGAGCGGCTGGGGCTGGGCTACGATGTCCTCTCCCGTCACAATCCCCGCCTCATCTACGCTGCCACCTCCGGTTTCGGTCAGACGGGCCCCTACCGCCACAAGCCCGCCCTGGACATCATCGTGCAGGGCATGGGGGGCATCATGAGCATCACCGGCGAGCCGGGAGGCAGGCCAGTGCGTCCGGGCATTTCCCTGGGCGACATCGCCGCTGGCCTGTTCACGGCCATCGGTATCCTGGCCGCCCTGCACGAGCGCGACCGGAGCGGCCAGGGGCAGATGCTGGACATCAGCATGCTGGACTGCCAGGTGGCCATCCTGGAGAACGCCTTCGTCCGCTACTTCGCCACCGGCCAGGTGCCCGGCCCCCTGGGGACGCGCCACCCCTCCACCACCCCGTTCCAGGCCTTCCCCACCAAGGACGGCTGGATCGTCATCGCCCTGAGCTGGGGCGTCGAGAACCAGTGGGAGCTGCTCCTGGCCGCCCTGGGCCTGCCGGAGCTGATAGACGACCCCCGCTTCGAGACGCCGGGCCTGCGCACCCAGCACCATGCCGAGCTGGAGCCTATTCTCAACGAGGCGTTCCGCAAGAAGACCACCAGGGAATGGCTCGAGGAGCTGGAGCCCCTGGGCATACCCTGCGGCCCCCTCAACGACATCGCCCAGGCGGCGGCCGACCCCCAGGTCCAGGCTCGCGAGATGCTGGTGGACGTGCAGCACCCCAAGGGCTTCTCGCTGAAGGTGGCCAATACCCCCATCAAGCTGTCCCGTACTCCGGCCGGCGTGCAGGGGCCGCCTCCTGCCATCGGGCAGCACACCGATGAGGTGCTCAGGGAGCTGCTGGGGCTGTCGGAAGGGGAGATCGCAGCGCTGCGAGAGGCGGGGGCCATCTTCGGGCCGCTGCCCAGCCCGGTGCCCCTGATCTACCGGGGGCGCCTGGAGGCGGCCACCGCCGGCGAGGAAGCCTCCTAGCCCCGTCCTACGAGATGCCGCCGAACCCCGGGGGCAGCCCCTCCAGGTGGGCGATGTCATTCACCCGCCAGATGACGCGCCGCCTGCCCTTCACCCGCACCGAGGTTATACTGGCGTTAAAGGTGTAGAAAAGGAAGTCTCGGCGCACCCCTAACACTATGCTCAGATAGGTCTGGATAAAGCCGAAGTGGGTGACCACCGCTACCCTCCGCCCCTCGTAGCGACGGGCTATCCGGTCCATTATGCCCCTCACCCTGCTGCGAGCAGCCCGGCTGCCCTCCGAGCCGGGGAAGGCGTCCCAGCGCATCTCCCGGGCCAGGCGTCTCGCCAGCGCCTCGGCCGCCTCACCCTGCAGCTGACGGGGGTCGTTGTCGGGGGAGCCCATCACCACCTCCCGCAGATCTTCCTCGACCTCGACGGGAAGGCCGGTGGCATCGGCGATGAATCTGGCGGTCTCCAGGGCACGCCGCGACGGACTGGAGAGGATGGCATCCAGCCCCTGCCGGGCCAGCCGGTCAGCCAGGCGCTGCGCCTGGAGGCGGCCTACCTCCGTCAGGGGAGGATCGCTCCATTCCCTGGCCTCGCCGGTGTTGCTGAGGGACTGGGCGTGACGGATCAGGTAGAGGCGCGTGGCCCCTACCCCGATGAGGAGCGCCTCGCGGAAGTAGTAGGCGATGGGGTCGCCCGGAGGTGTGGAGGCAGGCTGCGTCATCCCCTGCGCAAGCCTCTAGCCCCGCGGCAGACCCAGGCCGCGTATGGCGATGATGTTGCGCATCACCTCGGAGGTGCCGGCGGCGATGGTGGTGGCCACCGCCCCCAGGTAGTAGTCGGCGATGCGGCCAGCCATGGGCGCCCACCTGCTGCCCGGCCGCAGTTGGCCCCCGAGCCCCATGATCTCCATGCCGGCCCGCGCCAGCCGCTGCTGCAGCTCCGAGCCGAACAGCTTGCTCATGGACGCCTCCTGGTTGGGAATACGGCCCTGGGCCTGCACCCAGGCCACCCGGTAGGCCAGCAGCCTGCCCACCTCGAACTCGATCCGCAGCTCCGCCAGCTTGTGGCGCACGGTGGGCAGCGCCATCAGGGGCCGACCGTCGCGCACCGTCTCGCGCGCGTATTCCACCAGCTCCTCGTAGAGGCGGACGCCGGCCATGACGCGGTTGATGCCCGACCGCTCGAAGTCCAGAGTGGCGGCCGCCACGTACCAGCCGCGGTTCAGCTCCCCCACCAGGTTCTTCCGCGGCACCCGCACGTTGTCGAAGAAGACCTGATTGAAGGCATGGCGTCCCGTCATATCTATCAGCGGCCGCACGGTGATGCCTGGCGTTCGCATGTCCACCAGGAAGTAGGAGATGCCCCGGTGCTTGGGTGCGTCGGGGTCGGTGCGGGCCAGCAGGATCATCCAGTCGGCCACATGGGCCAGAGAGGTCCAGATCTTCTGCCCATTGACCACGAAGTAGTCGCCGTCCTCCACGGCGGTAGTCTGGAGGGAGGCCAAATCGGAGCCGGCTCCTGGCTCGCTGAAGCCCTGGCACCAGATGACCTCGGCGTTGGCGATGGGGGGCAGGTGCTCACGCTTCTGCTCCTCGGTCCCGTAGAGGATGATGGTGGGGCCGACGCGGTCGGGGCCGACACCCAGCTGCTGAGGGGCGCGGTGGTAGGCCATCTCTTCGTTGAAGATGACCTGCTTCATGACGCTGGCGCCCATGCCGCCGTATTCCTTGGGCCAGGCCAGCGTCAGCCAGCCTTTCTGGGCGAGCTTCTTCTGGAAGCGCCTGATCTCGTCCAGGCCGCGACCGCCACCGTAGCCGAGAGGGCTTTCGGCCCCGCCCCCGGCCGCATCCTCGGACCACTCGCGGCGCAGGAACTCCCGCACCTCCTGTCTGAAGGCCTCCTCCTCGGGCGAGAAGCGGAACTCCATGTCGGGCCTCCCGTGCGCGTCAGGGTCGACGGCCTTAATATACACCCTCGGTCGCTGGAGGGCGACCGGTGAGACGAAGCCTGTGGGTGGCCGCCGCCCTGGCGGCAGCTCTGCTGGCCTGCCGCCAGGGCGAGGATGCCCCACCAGCCATCGTGGCACCATCCCCCGCCCCGTCGCCACCACCCACGACAGCGCCCACCCCGACGCCCACGCCACCGCCCGTCGCTTCCCTGACCGATGTGTTCTCGGCGCCGGAGCTGGACCTGGCCCATCTCGAGCCGTCCCGCCTGCGGGTGCTGGTTTCCACCGGCGACGTCATCCCGGCGCGGATGGTGGATGTGGTCATCCGCCGCCGGGGCGACGACTTCCTGTACCCGGTGCGGGAAGTGGCCCATCTGACCCGGGCGGCCGACGTGACGGTGGTCAACCTGGAGGCCCCCCTCATCGAGGGCTGCCCGTACCATGACAGCGGCTTCACCTTCTGTGGACGTCCGGGATTCGTGCAGGCCCTGACAGCTATGGGCGTGGACGTGGTCACCCTGGAGAACAATCACATAGGCAACTACGGGGAGGCTGGCATCGCTTCCACCCAGCAGCTGCTGGCGCGGGCTGGCATCGCCTGGGCCGACCGGCACCGCCTGGCGATCCTGGACGTCAGGGGCCTGCGGTTCGGCTTCCTGGCCTTCAACGGAGTGGGCGAGAGCTTCGACCGGGAGGCCATCCGCCAGGGCATAGACTCGGCCCGCGCGCAGGTGGACGTGCTGGTGGTGGCCTTCCACTGGGGCATGGAATACGTGGATGTGCCCCAGCCGGCCCCTGGCATCGCCCCTGACGACCCGGTGGAGATAGCCCACCTGGCAGTGGAGGCCGGCGCGGACCTGGTGCTGGGCAACCACCCTCACTGGGTGCAGGCGGTGGAGGTCTACCGGGGCAAGCTCATAGTCTATGCCCACGGCAACTTCATCTTCGACCAGATGTGGAGTTACGAGACCAGGGTGGGCGTCATTGGCCGCTACACCTTCTACGACCGACAACTGGTGAGGGTGGAGTTCGTGCCGGTACTCATAGAGGACTATGCCCGCCCCCGCCCGCTGGAGGGGGCCCAGGGCCAGGCGGTGCTGGAGCGGATGCGTCGCGCCAGCGAAACCCTGGCCCAGAGGCTGGCAGCCCGCCCTAGCGCCCCTTGAACTGGGGCTCTCGCTTCTCCAGGAAGGCGCGCGGCCCCTCGCGGGCGTCCTCCGTCATCTGGGCGATGATCATGGCCGCCTGCGCTGCCTCCAGCGCCTCGTCCAGGTCGGTGAACTGGCCACGGTAGGCCAGGCGCTTGGAGAGCTGGATGGCCACCGCTGGCCCGCGGGCCAGTCGCTGCGCGAACTCCAGGGTGTAGGGCATCAATTCATCGGGCGGAAGCACCTTGTTGACGTAGCCGATGCGCAGCGCCTCCTCGGCATCGATGATCTCCCCCGTCCAGATCAGCTCCAGCGCCTTGGCCATGCCGACGATGCGGGGCAGCAGCCAGCAGCCGCCGTCGCCGGGGATGATGCCCATGCGCACATAGGTCATGCCGAAGCGAGCGGTGGTGGAGGCGAAGCGGATGTCGGCCAGGGAGGCCATGTCCATGCCTGCCCCCACCGCCACGCCGTTGACTGCAGCGATGTATGGCTTGTCCATCTGGGCCAGAAGGCGGGGAATGCGCTGGATGGAGTCCCGCAGGAAGTTGCGGTTCTCCACCAGGTCGCGGGAGCGGTCCATGAGGGCGCCGGCCGCACCGGAGCCAACGTCGGCGCCGGCGCAGAAGGCCCTACCAGCCCCCGTCACCACGATCACGCGGACGTTGGCGTCCAAGTGGGCATCCTGCAGCGCAGCGTACCACTCGTCGATCATCTGGCGGGTGAAGGCGTTGAGGCGCTCGGGGCGGTTGAGGGTGATGATGGCCACGCCGTCGTCCCGCTTCTCGTAGATGACCTGCTCGAACTGCACGGTTCCCTCCTCCCTCGGGTCCTGTCGGGTATCAGACCTGTGCCGGGCGCAGGCCCGCCCGCAGGCGCCTGCCCAGCAGGGGCAGCCCCAGGGACGCCACTACCGCCAGCGACCAGATGCCCGCCATGGCCAGGAAGGCGGCCGATGTGTCCCAGCGGTCTACCGCTGCCCCGGCGATGATGCCCCCTGTTCCGCCCAGGCCGAACTCGGCCAGGAAGTAAAGGCCGAAGCTGCTGCCCACCAGGCGGGCGGGCGAGTAGTCGGCTATGAGGGTATTGTATATGGGCTGGCGGGCGAAGCTGAAGAAGACGAAGGCCGCGGCGGCTGTCAGCAACGGCACCCCCGAGAGTACCCCCATCAGCGCTAGAGGCAACAGGGCCGCCGCCGTCACCCCGATGGCCAGGACCTCCACCCGCAGCCGCCGCGTCAGCAGCCCTCCTGCGTACTGGCCCACGGCCCCCATCAGGTAGGCGGCAGTGGTCAACCAGTCGCCCAGGTCATCGCTCACCTCCAGCTTTATGTGGGAGGGCAGGAAGGTGAGGGTGCCGCGGTAGACGATGCCCACCAGCACGGAGAGGGAGTACACCAGCAGCAAGGCGACCGCCACCCTCGGCGCCAGCGGCAGCCCCCCACGAGCTGAGCGACTGTCCACGTCGGCAGTGACGACCTGCAGACGGGCGCCTGGAAGCCGTGTCGCCCACAGGGCCAGGGCAGCAGCCAGGCAGGCCAGGAGCACATACGCCCAGCGCCAATCGGCCAGGACAGCGATTCCTCCCGCGATTCCGGGCGCCAGGGCGAGGCCGATGTTGCCGGCAGCGCCATGCATCCCCATGGCCACACCCCGCTCGCCCACCCCGTAGGCGATGAGGGCCGTGGCCGCCGGATGGTACATGCCTATGGCCAGGCCCAGAAGGCCCATGGCCAGGGCCAGCAGCCAGGGAGAGAAGGCCAGGGACACCATCAGGGCCGCCGCCGACGCCCCGGCGAAAGTCATGCCCAGGACCCGTCGAGGCCCCATCCGGTCGCTCAGAAGGCCAGCTGGGAAGGCGGTGGTGCCGAAAGCCCAGCCGAAGACGGTGGCCACGCCGCCCATGAAGGCCTCGCTGGATCCCAGATCGGAGGCTATGTCCAGCAGAAGCGCCCCGTAGGCGGTCTCGACGGCATGTACCAGGGCGTGGCCCAGATTGGTATAGACGATGACCTGGCGTTCGCGTCGCGCCACCGTGTGGCCGTCATTATAGCACGGGCCCGCCTGGCGATTGTCGGGGCCGAGCGCCCCTGCTATTATCTGGCCAGCACATGGACGCCTCCCCTCTTCGCCAGAGGCTGGACCTGTCGGGCATTTGGGAGTGCCGCCCCCTGGCCCCTGACGAGGACGCCCTCCGCGCCGAAGGTGACTGGCGCCCCATGCCCGTCCCCTCCAACTGGCACCTGGCCGGCCTTGAGAACTACGCCGGGGCCGTCGCCTTCCGTCGTTCCTTCGCGGCCGATCCCTCCCCCGGTCGCGCCGCCCACTTACTGTTCCGTGGCGTCGACTACTACGCCGATGTCTGGCTGAACGGCATCTATCTGGGGCACCACGAGGGCTACTTCCAGCCCTTCAGCTTCGATGTGACGGGCCTGCTGCGGCCCCAGAACGAACTGCTGGTGCGCGTCGAGGCACCGCGGGAGGAGCCGCGAGCCGTCTGGCCCAACCGCAAGCGCCTCATCAAGGGCATCTTCCAGCATCACGACTGCCGACCGGGGTCGTGGAGCCTCCAGCACGGGCAGGACGCTCCTACCGGTGGCATATGGGACCGGGTGGAGCTTGTATACACTTCGCCGGTGCACATTGTTTCCCTGCACGTGGCGCCCCTGCAGGCGTCCGAGGCCTCGGCCCTGGTGCTGGTCACAGCCAGGGTACGCAGCCCCGAACGCCGCCAGGCGGAGGCGATCCTGGAGCTGCGCCCTCTCTCGGACAAGGGCGGCTCGGCCCGGCAGGCCCTTCGCCTCTCGCTCCAGCCGGGCGAGAACGAGCTGTGCTTCACCCTGACGGTGCCCGAGCCTGCCCTGTGGTGGACATGGGACCACGGCGACCAGGAGCTATACCTCGCCGAACTGGCGTTGAGAGACGACGAGGGGGGCCTGGACATCCTGCGGGAGCGCTGCGGCCTGCGAGAGATGCGCATCGATGAAGACTGGACATGGAGGCTGAACGGGCGTCCCTTCTTCCCCCGCGGCACCAACATCATCCCGGCCGAGTGGCTGAGCCAATACACGCCGGAGGCCATCGCCCGCGATGTATCCCTGCTGCGGGAGGCCAACGTCAACGCCGTTCGCGTCCACGCCCACGTCAACCGCAAGGAGCTGTACGAGGCGCTGGACGAGGCAGGCATCGCCGTCTGGCAGGACTTCGCCCTGCAGTGGGGCTACGAGGACTCGGACGATTTCGTGCGGGAGGCGGTGCGCCAGGCCAGGGACATGGTCCGCCACCTCTTCAACCACCCCTGCCTCGTCCTGTGGTGCTGCCACAACGAGCCGCTGCCCCACAACCGCCGTCGGCTGGGTCCGGCCCTGGCCGCCGCTCTGCGGGCCGAAGACCCCACGCGACGGGTCGAGGAGGCCTCGGACTTCCGTCATCACCCATACCCGGGCTGGTATTACGGCTCTTACCGCGAGTTCAGCGGCCTGCCCGGCGCTCCCATGCCTACCGAGTTCGGTGCCCAGGCCCTGCCAGACATCGAATCGCTGCGGCAGATGCTCCCGCCCGAGTCCCTCTGGCCACCCGACTGGGACGCCTGGGCCTATCGCTGCTTCCAGTACCACGAGACGTTCCATGTGGCCGGCATCGGCACGGGCAACAGCTTGGAGGAATTCGTCGCCGCCAGCCAGGACTACCAGGCACGGCTGCTGAAGTACGCCATCGAGCACTACCGTCGGGCCAAGGGACGCATCAAGGGGCTGTTCCAGTTCATGTTCATGGACCCGGCCCCTCTCATCACCTGGTCGGTAGTGGACTGGCAGCGCCGTCCCAAGCGGGGCTATTACGTGCTGCAGGAGGCCTATCAGCCCGTCCTGCCCATAGTGACCATGGAGCGAGAGAAGACCACCCCCGGACGGCTCCTGGTCATGGAGGTGGCAGTGGTCAACGACCTGCCCAGGGGGTTCGAGGGGGCCAGCGTGCGCCTGTGGGTGGAGGGGCCGGGGGGATGGCGAAGCGACCTGGACTCCTACACCCTCGACATCCCGCCCGACAGCGTGGCCCTCGTCGACCGCCCTCCCCGGGAGGCGGGCCTCTCCGTCTGGCGGGTGCCGCCCGACGTGCCGGCAGGTCGCTATACCGTGTGGGCGGAGGTCCGCGACTCGGCCGGCGAGTTGCTAGGGCGTAACTGGCAGGCCATCGAGCTGGTCTCCCTGCCCCTCAGCAGGGAATGGTGGCCCTCCTTCTAGAGCAGGCCATCGCGACGAAGGTCGTTCAGGGAAGCCTCGAAGGCCTCCAGCACCGCGTCCACGTCGGCATCGCTGTGGACGCCCGAGAGGAACCCGCCGCTGAGGCCCATCAGGTCGACGCCGTGGTTGAGCATGGCCCGCTTGAGGTTCATGGCCAGCTCGGGACGCATGCGCGGGGGATGGCGGCCGCTGTCCAGAGGCCACTCGATGCCGTCCTGCGGCCGTGGACACTCTTCCCCTATGACGATGTGGAAATAAGAGGAAAGGCCGTAGACGCAGCCCGGGACCTCCAGCCGCCGCAGCGTCCCGTTCATCTCCCGCACCAGCCGTTCGGCCAGGGCATCGGCGCGACGGTGATAACGGCCATCGGCGATGAGGGACAGCATGGTCGTCCCCGCCGCCGCCGACAGCGGGTTGGCGTTGAAGGTGCCCGGGTGATAGACGCGCTCCCGAGCGTCCCAGGCGGGCTCGCCGCGAAAGGCCATCATGGACATCACCTCGGCCCGACCGGCCACGCAGCCGCCGGGCAGCCCGCCAGCCACGATCTTGGCCAGGCAGGTCAGGTCGGGGACCACCCCGTAGCGGGCCTGGGCACCCCCCACCGAGACGCGGAACCCGGTGATGACCTCGTCGAATATGAGGACAGTCCCGTAGCGGTGCGTGAGCTCCCGCAATTCGTGCAGAAATGAGGGCGCCAGCGGCAATGTACCCCAGGAAGCGCCCGTCGGCTCCAGGATCACGGCGGCCACGTCGCCACGGCGCAGGTGCTCCTCCACAGCGGCCAGGTCGCCCTGGGGCACGCTGATGGTGTCCTGCAAGGCGCCCGGCGTCACGCCGGCCGACCGCAGGGCATCCGAATCGGCGTAGCGCGCGCCCGCCACCGCATCGTGCCAGCCGTGGAAGTGGTAGTCGAACTTGAGGATCTTCTGGCGGCCAGTGTAACAGCGAGCCAGGCGCAGGGCCATGAGGGTGGCCTCGGTGCCGGAGCTGGTGAAACGGACCAGCTCGGCGCTCGGCACCAGGCGCTTGACCCACTCGGCCCATTCCACCTCGCCACGGTGAGCGGCGCCGTAATGGGTGCCCCTGGCAGCCTGTTCCGTCACCGCCCTGGTTATCTCGGGGTGAGCATGGCCCAGGAAGAGGGCGCCGTGACCCATGACCAGGTCCACCAGCTCGTGGCCGTCCACATCCCATTTCCGAGCACCCTGGGCACGCTCGACGTAGATGGGGAAGGGAGTGACGTAGCGGATGTCGTGGGTGACCCCCGATGGCAGGGAGCGCAGCGCCCTCTCGTAGAGCTGGGCCGAACGGGGATGAAGCCTGATGTAGTCGTCCAGGACGCTCACGCTTCGGTTCCCTCCTCTCCTCTCTCCACCCGCCGAGGCACGATGGGCAGATCGCGCACAGTTATAAGGCCTGGCGGTGCCGGCCCGTGGACGATGGTGGGCAGCAGCCGCACCAACAGGGCCGCAGTGGCCCTGTCACCCTGGACTCCACCGGGGAGGACGGCCCGCAGGGGCGGCACCCCTTCTATCTCGATGGCGTCATGCGGGTCCGGGGCGTCCAGAGCCATGACCAGCTCCAGCTCCAGCACAGACCTGCCGTCCCGCAGGCCCGTCACCGTCTGGCGGGCGCCTGCCACCTGGCCCGGCTCCAGACGCAGGGGGCCGGCACGCACGTACCGTGGCGCCAGCACGGGAGACATATCCTCCCTCACCTCGTCCAGCTCCCAGCTCAGGGCATCGGCCAGCATGAGGGCCGACTCCAGCAGCCCTACATGCCCCAGCGCGCCGGCCCTGGCCTGGGCCTCGAACTCCTGGGGAGAGAGGCCGACGCCCATCTTCCGCTGCAGCTGGGGGCGGCGCCGCGAGAGGTCCACCACCCGTCGCACGCGGACGACATGCACCTGCTGACAGGCCGCGGCCAGCAGCGAGGGCAGCAGGTCCATGACGAAGCCAGGATTGACGCCGGCGCCCAGGACGCGCAGGCCGCGCGAGCGGGCCTCAGCGTCCAGCCGTTTCGCCAGCTCCGGATGCCTGGCCCAGGGGAACGAGAGCTCCTCGCAGGTCGACAGCACGTGGAGGCCTCGGGAGAGGGCCAGGGTGATGGCGCCGACCTCCTGGGGCAGATAAGAGCCAGCAGTGTGCACCATGACCTGGGCGTCGCCCTGACGCAGCGCCTGCTCCAGGTCCCCCACCACCGTTACCCCGAGATGCTGCCCCAGCCCGACCACCTCTCCCAGGTCACGGCCGATCTTGGAGGAATCCGAGTCCACGGCGGCCACGACCCGGAAGCGGGGGTCCCGGGCGAGCAGGCACACCACTTCGGCCCCGATGGCCCCGATACCCATGTGCAGGGTTCTCACGACATCACCCACTCTAGCCCACCTCGTCCAAGAACTCCAGCACGGCGCGGTTGAAGACCTCCGGCTGCTCGAAGTAGACCGAGTGGCCCGCGCCTGGTACCACCAGCAGGCGGGCATCGGGAAGAAGGCGGGCCGCCACCTCCACCAGGGGCGGCGGGAAGAGGTCGTCCTCCTCGCCGACTATGAACAGGACCGGCACCGGCAGCGAGCGGATGGCCTCACCGCTCTGGTCCAGCACGGGATAGCGACGGGGCAAGTCATCGGGGCGAGGGCCGTTGAGGGCCGCAATCTCCCGGTAGAGGAAGGCCAGGTGGGGACGGGTGCGGGCGAACCGCAGCGACAGAGCGCGTCGCGGCTGTTGGGAGCGCCTCTGCTCCCAAAGGCGCTGGGCCAGGTGGCGGACCTCGGCGCCGGCAGCGGTCCACACGGCCCGTCGCATGCCCACCAGGGTGTTGGCCATCACCAGGGCACGGACCCGCTGAGGGTGGCGGAGGGCGTAGCCCAGGCAGGTGAGGCCTCCCATGGACTGGGCCACCAGGCGCACCTCGTCGACCTCCAGGTGCCGGAGGAGGGCCTCCAGGTCGTCCACGAACCGTGTCGGGTCGGGGGCCTCGTCTCCCCGACGCGATAGCCCGAAGCCGTGGTGGTCGAACACGACGCAACGGTAACGTCGCGCGAAGACTGGCACCTGCTGCCACCAGCTCAGATGGTTGCCGCCGGCGCCGTGGGCGAAGACGAGCCAGGGGCCGCGACCGTGGACCTCGTAATACAGTCTGGCGCCGTTGACCTCGACCGTCGGCATCGGGCTGTCACGATGATACTAGCGGGGAGAGGGCAGGAGCAACGATGCTGGCCCGCCGTCCGCTATGCCTTTACAATAGGAAGCAGGAATTGGACAGCTTGTCAGCCAAAGTCGGAGGCTTGGTCAGCGGATGACCTCTTCTGCCCGCAGGAGGGGCCGTCGACGCGCGGTCGCCGCCCACGCTGCCACGGCAGTGGAGGCCCCCGCGGCCCCACCGGTGCCGCCCCCGTTCGCCCATCCGGCCGAGGCCGAGTTCGCCCGTATCCTCGACTTCTACGGCATCGAGTGGCAATACGAGCCGCGTTCCTTCCCCCTGCGCTGGGAGGGCGGCCAGATAGTGGAAGCCTTCACCCCCGACTTCTATCTGCCGGAATTCAACCTTTATGTCGAGCTGACCACCCTCAAGGGAGGTCTCAACACCGAGAAGAACCGCAAGGTGCGCCTCCTGCGCCAGATGTATCCCGAGGTACGGGTCAAGCTCCTCAAGAAGCGAGACGTTTTCCGTCTGCTGGCCAAGTACGGCTATGGACCTCTGGGCCCCGACGACATGCCCGAGGTGGACCGTGTCCTCATATCCCCCGGCAAGCTCCAGCAGCGGGTGGCCGAACTGGCGGCCGAGATCGAGCGCGACTATGCTGGCCAGCCCATCGTGCTGGTGGGGGTCCTGCGGGGCGTCATCTGCTTCATGGCCGACCTGATGCGCCTGCTACACCTCCACACCGACATCGATTTCCTGGCCATCTCCTCCTTTGGCAGCGGCGACCAGCCGGGAGTCCGCATCGTCAAGGACCTGGAGGAGGACGTGCGCGGCCGCCATGTGCTGCTGGTGGAGGACATCGTGGACACGGGCATGACCCTCAACCGCATTCTGGCCCATCTGGAGGCCAAGGAGCCGGCCAGCCTGCGTGTTTGTGCCCTGCTGGACAAGCGCGCCCGCCGCCTCATCGATGTCCCCCTGCACTACGTGGGCTTCGAGATCCCGGACGAGTTCGTGGTGGGCTACGGCCTGGACTTTCGTCAGCGCTACCGCAACCTGCCCTTCATCGCCGTCGTGAAGCACGAGCACCTGCCCTGACACCTTCTCCTCTGCCGCCTTACGAGGCCACGAAAACCGAGGTGGACTGGGCAAGAGGCATCCCTCTGGCAATGACGCCTGTCCAGATACCCCTAATGCTTCCGAATGCCCTTAAGCGGCCTTGACAACGCCGCGACGAAGGAGCAGGATATGTGTGCTCTCCGGGCGGCGGAGTAGCGAGCGCACCGCGGAGGGCGCAGAGGGCTGAGAGGAAACTCGAGGCCCGAAGTGCCCGAGGCAGGCGCCAGCGAAAGGTCGCCCGCGGAGCGGTCTTTTTACTGGCCCGTCGGTTCCTGGCCCTCGGGCTGGACCATCAGCTTGCTACTCAGCTTGTCGTCGATCTCCCTGGCCAGCGCGAAGTCGCGGTCGGTGAGGGCACCCTCGCTGTGGGTGATGAGGCGCAGGGTCACCCGGTTGTAGTTGATGGTGATGTCCGGGTGGTGCCCCGCTGCCTCGGCCAGGTACGCCACGGCGTTGACGAAGGCGATGGCCCGCAGGAATGTGCGAAAGGTGAACTGCTTGCGCAGGCGTCCCTCCCGCACCTCCCACCCCTGGAGGGTGCCCAGCGCCTCCTGGACCTCCTCCGCCGACAGCACCCGCGGCCCGCTCACGCTTCCCACCCCTCAGACTATGACCCCTCTTTCTTTCAGGGACGCCACCTCTTGCTCCGACAGGCCCAGGAGCTGTCGGAACACGTAGTCGTTGTCCTGGCCCAGCACCGGCGCCGCCCGCCACACCTCGCAGGGCGAACCGGGCAGCTTCCAGGGGATGCCGATGTGCTTGCGCACTCCGACAATGGGGTGCTCCTTCTCCACAAAGGCCCCCCAGGCATTGAGGCCGGGATCCTCGGCCAACTCCTTGTTGCACAGGGGAGGAAAGGCGGCCACCCCTGCCTCCTGCAACTTGCGCGTAGCCTCGAAGGGGTCCTGGGTCAGGGTCCACTCCTCGACGATGCGCTCCAACTCGTCCTCGTTCTGCTTCCGCGCCTCCAGGGTGGCAAACCGAGGGTCTTCAGCCAGTTCGGGGCGGCCCATCACCCTGCAGAGGGCTCGCCACTCGTCGTCGCTGGCGCAGGCGATGCCCACCCAGCGGTCCTCCGGCAACAGGCCATACGGGAGGGACTCCGGGTCGGCCGGCCGGCAGCGGAAGAAGCCGTGGGGTGCCATGTGGGGGTCGCGGTTGCCCAATCGCGGCGGCTGGTAGCCCAGCATCTGCTGGTGGAGGATGGCGTCCCCCAGCAGCACAACGGTGGACTCCCACTGGGACATGTCTATGTACTGTCCTTCGCCGGTGCGCTGACGGTGCCAGAGGGCGGCCAGCACGGCGAACGCCCCGTGATGGCCGGCGTTGGGGTCGCCATAGGATAGCCCCACGTGCATGGGCTGGTCCCAGTGTCGGTAGCCCGTGAGGGTAGAGAAGCCGGACATGGGCACCTGGGCCGGGCCGTAGGCTACGTAGTGGTGCAGGGGGCCCGTCTGCCCATACCCCGACATGCTTATCATGATGATGTCGGGCTTCACCTTGCGAAGCTCCTCGTAGCCGAGGCCGAAGCGCTCCATGACGCCGGGGGCAAAGTTCTCCACCACGATGTCGCTTATGCTCACGAGCCGCTTGGCCAGCTCCTGCCCGTCCTCCGTCTGCAGGTCCAGGGTGATGGCCCGCTTCCCCTGGTTGTACTGGTTGAAGTAGCCGGAGGTGTTGGGGTTGGGCTGTCCCTCGGCCCAGGGAGGCAGCATGCGCGTCACGCAGATGCGCTTGGTGGTCTCGATTCGTATCACCTCGGCCCCCATGTGGGCCAGCTGCAGCGTGCAGAATGGCCCGGCCCACACCCAGCTGAAGTCGGCCACGCGGATGCCGGTCAGCGGTCCCTTACCGTGCTCGGCCATGGCTCCCTCCCTCAGATGACGCCGCTGGCCTTGAGGGACTCTATCTCCGATGAAGAGAGCCCCAACAGGCCTCGGAAGACCTCATCGTTGTGCTGGCCCAGGGTGGGCGCCGGCGTCCTCAGCTCCCAGGGTGTCAGCGAGTGGCGATAGGGGGCGCCCGGATACTCGTAGCGTCCCGCCACGGGGTGGTCGACGGTCACGAAGAAGCCCCGCGCCCTCAGATGCTCTGAGCGCAGCAGGTCGCCCATGGTGGAAGCCGGCGCGAAGGGCACGCGCCGCTCGTTGGCGGCGCGGTAGAGTTCCTCGACGGTCCAGTTGCTGATCCAGTCCTCCAAGTAGGGGCGTAGGACATCATAGTTCTGGGCCCGCGATATCCGGTCCTTGAAGATCTCCCACTCGGCCCACTCGGGGTTGCCCATCAGCTCCACGAAGGCCTTCCACTGATGCTCCTCCACGCACAGGACGAATATCCAGCCGTCCTTGCAGCGGAAGAAATCGATGGGCTGAATGGGGCGTTGTCCCCAGCGCACTGACACCACGTGCATGTAGGGCCAGGCGGTGAAGGTCATCTCCAGAAAGGAGGCCACCACCGCCTGAGCGTTGACCTCCACGTGCTGACCGCGCCCGTCCCGCTGGCGGGCCAGCAAGGCCCCCATGGTGGCCACAGCCGCCGCCGCGCCGGACTGGTACTCGGTCTGTTGCCCGTAGGCCTTGAGCGGGGGTTCCTCCGGATGGCCGGGCCAGCCGTTGATCCACGCCCAACCCCCGGCAGCCATGACGGTTATGTCATGGGCCTTGTAGTCGCGGTAGGGGCCGTTCAGGCCGAAAGGGGTGATGGAGGTCATGACTAGCCTCGGGTTGGCCTCGGCCAGCCATTCGTAATCCAGGCGTCGGCGCTCCATCTCCGGAGGCGGATAGTTGTGGACCAGGACATCGGCCTGGGAGACCAGGCGCCGCAGCAGCTCCTGCCCCTCGGGACGCTTCAGGTCGATGGTGACTCCCCGCTTGTTGCAGTTGAGGTAGAGAAAGAGGCCGCTCTTCTCGGGATGGGGCACGCCATCGGGAAAGGGGCCGCGGGTGCGGGCCAGGTCACCCGGCGGCTCCTCTACCTTGATGACATCGGCGCCCAGGTCGGCCATCAATTTGGCCGTATAGGCTGCGGCCACCATCTGGCCGCATTCGATGACCCTCAGTCCCTCTAAGGCCCGAGGTGCCATGACCCACCCCCTGCGTCGGTCGCCTGGACTGCGATGACACGTATATAGCACGCGCCCGTCGGGACGCGTCGCGCCTATAATACCCATGGTGATGAGGCTTGTGCAACGCGGCGCGCGAGCGCCGGCCCGGCCGGCGGCGAGGCCGCGGCTCCCCCTTCCTCTGCCCCTGCTGGCCTTTACCGCCCTGCTCTTGGCCTACGGCAATTCCGTGTCGGCCGCCAGCGGCGACACCAGCAGCGAGTGGGCCTTCATCGCCCTGGGGCTAGCCCTCATGGCGCTGGCGCTGGCATGGGCACGCCGCGCCTGCGGCCTCTCCTGGCAGCAGATCGGGCTGGCCGACCGGGCCTGGCCCCGCCATCTGGCCCTGGGGGTGGCCACTGGAGGGCTTGTGATCCTGCCCGTCCTGCTCTACTTCCTCGCGCCCTTCGGGGTGCCTGGCGGCGAGATAGGCTACGACGAGGCCGAACGGGCGACAACGGGGTCCCTGTTGGTGTGGGCGCTGGTCCGCCAGCCCCTCGGAGTCTCCATTTTCGAGGAGGTGATGTTCCGCGGCGTGATGCAGGGTCTGGCCACACGGGCCTGGGGCGTGTGGCGCGGGGTCGCCTTCGTGGCCGTGGCCTTCTCCCTGTGGCACTTGGTGGTCAATCACCGCACCATCCAGCAGACCAACATAGGTCAGGAAGCGGCCCTCGCCGCCCTCGCTCAGCTCGTCTCCATGCTGGGGCTGATGCTGGGGTCTCTGGTGCTGAGCTGGCTGCGACTGCGAAGCGGCGGTCTGGCGGCGCCCATCGGCTTTCACTGGGCAACGGTAGTGGCCATGCAGTCGACCCTCTTCGCCCTTGCCAGATAGGGGAAGGCCATGTCGGCCGTCCTGATCGCGGGACCGCCCGGCTGCGGCAAGACCACACTGGTCCTGAAGACGCTCGAGGCGCTATCGCGGCCCGCCGGAGGCTTCTACACCGAGGAGATAAGAAAAGGGGGACGCCGCCTGGGGTTCCGCCTTGTGACCCTGGACGGCCGCGAGGCCATCCTGGCCTCGGTGGACAGCCGCAGCCCCCTGCGCGTCTCCCGTTACGGCGTGGAGCTGGCCGCCCTGGACGAGGTGGGGGTGCCCGCCATCTCGGAGGCTGTCCAGAAGGGTTGGCTGACGGTGATAGACGAGATCGGGAAGATGGAGCTGTTCTCTTCCCGGTTCCGTGAGGCGGTGCTGCAGGCCCTGGAAAGCGGCACGACCGTCTTCGGCACCATCATGCTGGCCTCCCACCCCTTCGCCGACGCCGTAAAGGCGCGTCCCGACGTGACCGTGCTCCACCTCGCACCCGACAACCGCCACGAGGTGGAGAGGCAGGTGCGGGAGCTGCTGGGGGCCTAAGGTTGACGTGCAGGTTAAGGGGCTGCTAGAATGCGGGCACCCTGGAGGTGGTCGGCGTGAAGTTCGGCGTGTTCTTCGAGCTCTCGGTGCCCAAGCCCTGGCACGACCGCAGCGAGCACCAGGTCTACTTCAACGCCCTGGAGCAGGTGGAGCTGGCCGACCAGCTGGGCTTCGACCAGGCCTGGGCTGTGGAGCACCACTTCCTGGAGGAGTACTCCCACTGCTCGGCGCCGGAGGTGTTCCTGGCGGCTGCAGCCATGCGCACCCAGCGCATACGCCTGGGCCACGGCGTCATGATGGTCCTGCCGCCCTTCAACCACCCCGTGCGCTGTGCCGAGCGTGCCGCGGCCCTGGACATCATCTCCAACGGCCGGCTGGAGTTCGGCACGGGACGCTCCGCCACCTGGACGGAGCTGGGCGGCTTCAACTGCGACCCCGACCTCACCAAAGAGATGTGGGACGAGGCCTTGCGGGCCATCCCCAAGATGTGGACGCAGGAGATCTTCTCCTGGCAGGGAAAGTTCTTCTCGGTGCCGCCTCGCTGCGTCATCCCCAAGCCCCTCCAGAAGCCTCACCCACCCCTGTGGGTGGCGGTCACCAGCCCCGAGACAGCCGTGCAGGCGGCCGAGCGAGGCATCGGCTGCCTGGGGGTCTCGGTGGGCACGCCACAGGAGTACGAGGAGCGGGTGAAGGCCTACCGGCGCATCGTCCGCGAGTGCGAGCCGGTGGGCGAGTTCGTCAACGACCAGGTGAACGGCGTCACCTTCCTGTACGTGGACGAGACGGAGGAGGAGGCGCGGATGTGGGGCAGCAAGCTCGTCTACACCTTCGGCCTCCTGGCTGCCCACTTCACGGGCGTCAGCGCCATCTACCCTAGCCCGGCCTACAAGGTGCCCGGCCTGCTCTTCGCCCTGCGTCGGGAGCAGGAGCAGCGCTCCTCTCCAACTGCCGCCGGCAGCGGTGATGGCAGCGTCATCCGCGAAGGCATGGCCATAGGCACCCCCGAGACCGTGATAAAGAACCTGAAGATGTGGGAGGAGATCGGGGTGGACCGGATGGTCTTCCTGCTCAACGCCGGCGAGGTCATTCCGCAGGAGAAGGTGCTGCGCAGCCTGCGCCTCTTCGCCGAGCACGTGCTGCCCAAGTTCGACCCCGAGGCAGCCCGGGCGCGGGCCGGCAACGGCAAGGCCAGCACGTCCCGCTAGGGGGCACAGGGCGATGCCCGACCAGGGCCAGATGGCAGCCGACCGCCTGCCCCACACCCTGCCGGTGGTCTCTCCTCCCTACCCGCCCCCGCCGTGGCCGCTGCCCGGCGCCCGTCTGCTGAAGGTCACCTACGAGACCGACAAGGAAACGGTCCTGCGCTGGCTGCCGACCAGCCTCGGGCGACCCATCCCACCCTACGCCCATATCATAGTCGCCCGGTTCCCCGAGACGCCCGTCGGCCCTTTCTCGCTGGCGGTGCAGGCCCTGGGCTGCCGCGCTCGCTTCCTGGTGCGCGCCTACAGCCTGCAGGCCATCACCGACTCGCCTACCGCCCTGGTGGCGCTGCGGGAGATGTGGGGCTTCCCCTGCCTGCTGGGAAGCATCGCCCTGAAGGAAGGGGAAGGAGAGGTAGAGGCGCGCTTAGAGGTGGGAGGGGAGCCTGTCTGCACGGCTGCCCTGCGCGGCGGCGCACCCATCGATACCGAACTCGTCCGCTTCGACCCGTACCTGAACCTCCGGCTCACCCCCTCGGTCCAAGAGGGCCAGCCGCCGCCCTATCTGGCACTCGCCCAGATAGACCCCCACTACGAGGTCAAGCGCGCCCTGCGAGGAAAGGCCGAGGTCAGCTTCCCCCGGCCTACCGAGGGGGCGCCCTGGCATCTGCTCCCCTTTCTGGCGCCGGTAGTGGCGGTATGGGCCGAGGCCGACACCGAACTGCCCTTCGCCCGTTTCGTGCTCCCTTACTAGGGACGACCGGGCCTGGGGCGTCAAAATGTGCGGCCGTTGACCCGAACCTGATCCGAGCCCATACTGAGATCAGATAATGTGTTCAAAGCAATGGGGGGCGAGATGACGGTGAACCCTAGACGCCACGGCCAGGAGCCCCGTCGGCGCACACGCCGCGGCCCTCTCACCCGCAAGCACATTCTGGATGTCTCTCTGCGCCTCTTCTCGGAGCGGGGCTTCGCCCGAACCAGCATCCGCGACATCGCCCGCGACGCCGGCATCACCGATGCCGCCATCTACTACCACTTCTCCTCCAAGCGGGAGCTGCTGGAGGCGCTGGTGGAGGAGCGGGGATTCGGGGTGCGGCTCCAGAAGCTGGAGGAGTGGGAGCCGGACGTACCCCTGCGCGAGGGGCTGCTGGCTATGGCCGCCGGCGCCATCGCCTTCATGGACGAAAACCGTGACTTCCTCCGCCTCATCCTCATGGAGGGCCTCGCCGGCGACGACGTGACCAACGAGCAGTACTGCAAGCTGCTGGAACGCTGGGAGCGCGCTCTGGTGGGGGTGCTGGAGCGCTACAAGGCCCGCGGCGAGCTGGCCGACTACGACCCCCAACTGCTGGCGCGCCACACCATCTACCTCATCCTGGGAGCCTTCGTGGACCTGCTGATGGCGCGGGAGGATACCGGCGCCACGCCCGCCGAGCGCCGAGAGGAGCTTTCGCGCCTCGTGACCCGCGCCCTGTCCCATCTGCCCCTGAGCTGACAAACCGGGGGTGCGAGATGCACCCTGTGTTCTGGACAGGCCTCCTGTGGGCGCCGCTGCTGGCGGCCACCATCGCCCTGTCGGCGCTGGCAGCCCGCAACACGCCCCTGCCCGGCGATGCCGCCATCCTGCGCTGGGCGCAGGGCCTCCCCTTCCCTGGAGAGGGGCTGTCCCACGCGGTCAGGGCCATCACCACCACCCAGGTGGTGCTGGCCAGCGGCGGCGTCATGGCCGTGCTGCTGGCTGCAGTGGGGCGACGACAAGAGGCCCTGGTCCTGGCGATAGGGCTGGCCATTCTGCCCTTGCTGCAATGGGGCATCAAGGAGCTGGTGGACAGGCCGCGCCCCGGGCCGCCCTGGTCCGAACTGCGAGCGGGATACACCAGCCCCAGCTTTCCGGCCGGACACGTCATGAGCCCCACGGTCCTCTACGGATACCTCCTCTGGCTGGCGGCAGCCGACAGGGCCCCAGCGCCGTGGCGCTGGCCGCTGGGCAGCTGGTCGGCCCTGGTGCTGGTCTGGGCCGGGCCGCCCAACGTGTGGCTGGGCGTCCACTGGCCCAGCGACGTACTGGGAGGATGGGCCTGGGGGCTGGTGCTGGCATTGCCCCTGATGGCGGCAGCCGGGTAACCATGCCCCTTCGGCTTGCCAAGGCCGTCGGCAGGCGCTAAAGTAGTGGCGGGGCCGGGATTCGGCCAAAGCGCACAAACGGATGAGAGGATTCCGCCCATGCGCATAGCGGTGGCTGCCGACCACGCAGGACTGCCCCTGAAGGAGGTGGTCGTCTCCCATCTGGCGAGCGAGGGGCATCAGGTGATAGACCTGGGCACCGACAACTCCGACCCGGTAGACTACCCCGATTACGCCCGTCTGGTAGGCGAGGCCATCCAGCGGGGGGAGGTCGACCGCGGTATCGTCATCTGCGGGAGCGGCGTGGGGGCCAGCATCGCTGCCAACAAGATGCGCGGCATTCGCGCCGCCGTCTGCCACGACACCTATTCGGCCCGCCAGGGCGTGGAGCACGACGACATGAACGTCCTCTGCCTGGGGTCGAGGGTCGTGGGGCCTGACCTGGCCATCGAGCTGGTGCAGGCCTTCGTGCAAGCCCGCTTCAGCGGCGAGGAGCGGTATCGGCGCCGCCTGGAGAAGGTGCTGGCACTGGAGGAGGCCGCCTCCCGCTGCCAGCAGGAGGTCAGGTCGTCGTGAGCAATCCCCTCCTGGAGCTGCGCCGGCTAGGCCAGAGCGTCTGGCTGGACAGCCTGGGCCGCAACCTCCTGCGCTCGGGCGAGCTGGCCCGCCTGCTACGGGACGACGGTGTGGCGGGGGTCACCTCCAACCCGGCCATCTTCGAGAAGGCCATCGCCGAGACCGAGGACTACGACGCCGACATCGCCCGCCTGGCCTCTCGCAACCTCGATGCCGCCGCCATCTACGACGAGCTGGTGGTGGGGGACGTCCGGGAGGCCGCCGACCTGCTCATGCCCGTTTACGAGGCCACCAGAGGGGAGGACGGCTACGTCAGCCTGGAGGTATCGCCCGAGCTGGCCCACGACAGCGATGCGACGGTGGCGGCGGTGCGCCGCCTGTGGCAGGTGGTAGGCCGTCCCAACCTGATGGTCAAGATACCTGGCACCCGCGAAGGGCTGCCGGCCATCGAGGCCTGCCTGTACGAGGGCATCAATATCAACGTGACGCTCCTCTTCAGCGTCCGCCGCTACGAGGAGGTGGCCTGGACCTACGTCCGCGCCCTGGAGCGGCGCGTCGCCGAAGGCCTGCCGGTGGACACGGTGGCCTCGGTGGCCAGCTTCTTCGTCAGCCGTGTGGACACGCTGGTAGACCGACTGCTGGAGGAGCGCATCGCAGCCGACCCTGCCCTGGCCGAGCAGTTACGGTCATTGTTGGGGAGGGCGGGCATCGCCAACGCCAAGCTGGCCTACCGCCGCTTCCAGCAAGTGTTCTCGGACCGGCGCTTCCTCGCCCTGGCCGAGCGGGGAGCACGGGTGCAACGCTGCCTGTGGGCCAGCACCAGCACCAAGAACCCCGCCTACTCGGACGTCATGTATGTGGAGGGCCTCATCGGCCCGCAGACCGTCAACACGCTGCCGCAGGCGACGCTGGAGGCCTTCCGCGACCATGGACGCGTCTCTCCGACCCTGGCTCGAGGAGTGGACGAGGCAGAGGCCGTCATCACCCGTCTGGCCTCCCTGGGCATCGACATCGAAGAAGTGGCAGCGCAGCTGGAGGTAGAGGGCGTGCGCCTGTTCGTGGAGGCCTACCGCCGGACCCTGACGGCGCTGGCGGAGAAGGCCCGCCGCCTTGCCGCAGCCAGGCCTTAGCTGTACACCCGCACTGCACCCCCATTGACGGGGAATGACCCACAGCGGTCGGACGTCCCTCCGTCGCCGACGGCCCCCGTCACCCGGCCCAGGTTGGCGCTCTCGATCGGGACGATTGCGTGGAGCTGTCTACCGGGTGACCGCGGGCCACATCGCTATCGAGGGGCCAGAGCGGCCCGGCCTTGCCGCTACGAGGGGCGTCGGGCTGAGGCCCCCTCAGCTTGACACAGCCGAGGGGGTGGGATATGGTCGAACACGGCCGGCCGACGGTCTGGAGTCCTGATGTCATCTCCCATCGTCTGTGTCCGCTGTGGCCGCAGCGCCCAGCCCCTCCCAGAGCCGCCCACCGGCGGCCCCCTGGGGCGTCAGATCCAGGAGAGCGTCTGCGCCGACTGCTGGAACGAATGGCGGGAGGTCTCCGGGCGTGTCATCGCCCACTACGGCCTCAACATGGGCAACCCCGACCACCGCCGCCAGTTGCGGGAGCTGATGAAGGACTTCCTCAACCTCCCCTCTCAGGAAGGGGCCCAGGCCGGGCAGTGACGTCCCCATGACCAACCGCCTGGCCAAAGAGACCAGCCCCTACCTGCGGCAGCACGCCGACAACCCGGTGGACTGGTACCCCTGGGGAGAAGAGGCCTTCCGCCGCGCCCAGGAAGAGGACAAGCCCATCCTCCTCAGCATCGGTTACTCCTCCTGCCACTGGTGCCATGTCATGGAGCGGGAGTGCTTCGAAGACCCCGAGATCGCCCGCCTGATGAACGAGAACTTCGTCTGCATCAAGGTGGACCGCGAGGAGCTGCCCGACGTGGACGCCGTCTACATGCAGGCCGTCCAGGCCATGACCGGCTCCGGCGGCTGGCCCCTCACCGTCTTCCTCACTCCCAAGGGGGAGCCATTCTTCGGCGGCACCTACTTTCCGCCCGAAGACCGCCACGGGCTGCCCGGCTTCCCGCGCGTGCTCATGGCCATCGCCCAGGCTTACCGGGAGCAGCGGGAGCAGGTGGTGCGGCAGGCCCAGCAGCTCACCGCCCACCTCCAGCGCCTCTCGTCCCTGCGGTCGGCACCGGAGCCTTTGACGCCCGACGTCCTGCGGGATGCCTTCCAGGGCATTCAGTCCCAGTTCGACCCCCAGTTTGGCGGCTTCGGGCCTGCTCCCAAGTTCCCCCAGCCGCTGGTGTGGGAGTTCGTGCTGCGTTACCATGCCCGCACCGGTGACCCGCAGCCCCTCGAGATGGCCCAGCTCACCCTCCGCGCCATGGCCCGCGGCGGCATTCGCGACCACCTGGGAGGGGGCTTCCATCGCTACTCCACAGACCGCTACTGGCTGGTGCCCCACTTCGAGAAGATGCTCTATGACAACGCCCTGCTGGCCCGCCTCTACCTTCACGCCTATCAGGCCACCGGCTCCACAGACTACCGGCAGGTCGTCGAGGAGACCATCGGCTACCTGCTATCGGAGATGCGGCTGCCCGAGGGCGCCTTCGCCTCGGCCCAGGACGCCGATAGCGAGGGGGTCGAGGGCAAGTACTACGTCTGGACCTGGCAAGAAGCCATGGACGTCCTGGGGCCGGAGCTGGGGCCGACCTTCTGCCTGGTATACGGCGTCACGCCCGAGGGCAACTGGGAAGGAAGGAACGTCCTCCATCTCTCGACCCCTCCCGAAGAGGCCGCCCGCCAGCTGGACGCCGACCCCTCCGCCCTGGAAGAGTTGCTGGCCCGAGCGCGTCAAAAGCTGCTGTCGGCCCGCAGGCAGCGGGTCCCACCGGAGCGAGACGACAAGGTGCTGGTCTCCTGGAACGGCCTGGCCCTCTCCGCCCTGGCCGAGGCGGCCTGTGCCCTGGGCCGCGATGACTGGCGGCGTTCGGCCGAGGAGTGCGCCCGCTTCCTACTGCAAGAGCTGGTCCGCGACGGCCAGCTGATGCACACCTGGAAAGATGGGCAGGCAAAGGTGCCGGCCTACCTGGACGACTACGCCTGCCTGGTCACGGGCCTGCTGGCCCTCCACGAGGCCACCTTCGACCCTAACTGGCTGGAGGAGGCGCTGCGTCTGGGACGTCAGATGGTGGACCTCTTCTGGGACCCGCGCCAGGAGGCCTTCTACGACACCGGCCCCCGCCACCAGCAGCTGGTCGTCCGCCCCCGCGACCTGCTGGACAACGCCTACCCCTGCGGCAGCTCCGAGGCGGCCCGCGCCCTGCTGCTGCTGGCCACCGTCAGCGGCGACCACGCCCTGGCCGACGTGGCCACCCGCGCCCTGCGGGGCGTGCGCGAGCTGATGGCCCGCGCCCCCCTCGGCACCGGCAACTGGCTGTGCGCCCTGGACTTCTACCTCGCCCGTCCCAAGGAGGTGGCCATAGTCGGCGACCCCGCCTCCGAGGACACGCGCCGTCTGCTGGCCGTCGTCTACGGGCGCTTCCTGCCCAACAAGGTCGTGGTCGGCCTGCGGCCGGGCACGCAGCCACCGGCCGATATCCCTCTGCTGGAGGGCAGGGAGGCCCTGGGTGGCCGCGCCACCGCCTACGTCTGCGAGAACTTCGCCTGCCGACAGCCCACCACCGACCCGGAGGTCCTCGCCGCCCAGTTACAGGACTCCTGACCCGGATGACCAACCGCGAAACCGCTGCCACCTGGGACTACCACAACTCCACCAAGCACACCTACTGGAGCGTGCGGCTGGAGTCCCACCAGCTGGACTGGGCCAACGAGCCCCTGCCCTTCAAGCTCTACCGAGGGCTGGAGCCCATCCCCCTGCCCCGCGACCTGAACGCCAGCGCCGTCCCCTGCCTGGAGGCCATCAGCTGCCCCGACTATCCCGTCGAGAAGGAGGTGCCCGACCTGGCTACCCTGGCCAGCCTCCTTTACTTCTCGGCCGGCATCACCAAGCGCATCCGCTACGCCGGGGGAGACATGTACTTCCGGGCGGCCGCCTGCACCGGCGCCCTCTACCATATAGACCTCTACCTGGTGTGCGCTGACCTGCCCGACCTGCCCGCCGGCGTGTACCACTTCGGCCCCCACGACTTCGCCCTTCGACGCCTGCGCCAGGGCGACTGCCGCGCAGTCCTGGTGGAGGCCAGCGGCGGCGAGCGGGCGCTCGCCCAGGCGCCCGTCGCCGTTGTCTTCGCCAGCACCTTCTGGCGCAACGCCTGGAAGTACCGCGCCCGCACTTACCGGCATGCCTTCTGGGACTCGGGCACCATCCTGGCCAATCTGCTGGCCATGGCCGCCGCCCACCGCCTGCCAGCACGGGTGGTGCTGGGCTTCGCCGACGCCCCTGTGGACCACCTGCTGGGGCTGGACGGCCGGCGCGAGGCATCACTGTTCATGGTGGCCCTGGGCCGGGGCGTGCCGGTGGCCGGGGAGCCCCCGCCGCTCCCCAGGCTGGAGCTGGAGACGGTGCCCGTCTCGGCGCGAGAGGTGGAATATCCCGCCATCGTGGCCATGCACCGGGCGTCGGTCCTGGAAAGCGGCCAGGAGGCGGCCGCCTGGCGCGGCCCTCCACCACCCCTGCCCTGGCCCCCACCGTCCGGACGGACATTCCCCCTCCAGCCGCTGCGCGACGCACCCACCGACAGCGTCGAGGAGGTGGTCCTGCGCCGGGGATCCACCCGACGCTTCGACCGCTCCCGGAGCCTCAGCTTCGACGAACTCTCGACCATGGTCCATGCCGCAACGCGGGGCATACCGGCCGACTTCCTGCCCCCCGCCGGCCTGGGCCTCAACCGCCTGTTCCTCATCGTGAACGCCATAGACGGGTTGCCCTCCGGCGCCTATCTCTACCGTCCGAGGGAGGAGGCGCTGGAGCTGCTGCGGGAGGGGGACTTCCGGGCCATGGCAGGCTATCTGGCCCTGGAGCAGCCCCTGGGCGCCGAGGCCTGCGCTGACCTGTACCTCCTCTCCCCCCTGGGGATGGCCCTGGAGCGGTTCGGCAACCGCGGCTATCGGGCGGCCCAGCTAGAGGCCGGCACGGTGGGGGGCAAACTCTATCTGGCAGCCTATGCCCTGCGACGGGGCGCCACCGGCCTGACTTTCTATGACAATGACGTGGTGTCCTTCTTCTCCCCCGCCGCCCACGACCACGCCGTCATGTTCCTGACGGCGGTGGGCGTTCCGCGGCGCGGCCGCTGACCCCCTTTTTTCCTCCTCCAACCTGTAACGCCTGCCCGGGAGAGGAGTCTCCTCGGGTGAGTTCACGCCCTGGGGGTGAGAGCGTCTAGGGTGTCGGCGCACCGTTTTCCAGCCAGCGAGCCAGAGCAGGGAAGGAGGTAAAGAGATGCTGGGCTACGTCATACGGCACCTGTGGGCCGTGTTCGGGCCGGTCAGCGAGGAAGAGGAGGGCCAGGCCCTGACCGAGTACGGCCTGATCCTGGCCCTCATCGCCATAG